>NZ_JBNHIC010000025.1:0-66959 GCF_059092905.1 Arthrobacter sp. B0427-1-12
GCGTCGGCGTCGCCGCCATCGCCGGCGCCAAGCTGGCCGGTGCGACCACGATCATCGCCGTCGACATCGACGCCAACAAGCTCGAACGCGCCAAGGAACTCGGCGCCACCCACACCGTGGACTCCTCCAGCCAGGACCCGGTGGAGGCCATCCGGGCCCTGACCGGCGGCAACGGGGCCGATGTGGTCATCGAGGCCGTCGGCCGGCCCGAAACCTACCGGCAGGCCTTCTACGCCCGCGACCTGGCCGGCACCGTCGTCCTGGTCGGCGTCCCGACCCCGGAAATGACCATCGAGCTGCCGCTGCTGGACGTCTTCGGCCGCGGCGGCGCGCTGAAGTCCTCCTGGTACGGCGACTGCCTGCCCTCCCGCGACTTCCCCATGCTGGTCGAGCAGTACAAGCTGGGCCGCCTCGACCTGGACGCGTTCGTCACCGAACGCATCAGCATCGACCAGATCGAGGAAGCCTTCCACAAGATGCACGAAGGCAAGGTCCTGCGCTCCGTGGTGGAAATCTGATGACCCCCGCACCCAACACAGCACAGAACGTACGCGTCGAGCATCTGGTCACCTCGGGGACGTTCTCACTCGACGGCGGCACCTGGGACGTGGACAACAACGTCTGGATCGTGGGCAACGACGACGAATGCGTGGTGATCGACTCGCCGCACGACGCCGAGGCCATCGTGAAGCAGGTCAGCGGGCGCAAAGTGACCGCCATCCTGCTCACCCACGGGCATGACGACCATATCCGCGCCGTCCAGGACGTCGCGGCGGCCGTCAATGCGCCGATCTACCTGCATTCGGCGGACATGATGCTCTGGGAGCGGGTCTTCCCCAACGTCGACCCCGACCATGAGGTCTCCGGCGGGGACGTCTTCGAGGTCGCCGGCACCCGCCTGCAGGCCATCCATACTCCCGGACACTCCCCCGGCTCCACGTGCTACTACCTGGAGAGCGAAGGCACCGTTTTCACGGGGGACACGCTGTTCAACGGCGGTCCGGGGGCGACCGGGCGGTCCTACAGCGACTTCGGCACGATCATCGACTCCATCCGGGACAATCTGCTCACGCTCCCGCCGGAGACGGTGGTCCGCACCGGCCACGGGGACAGCACCACCATCGGCGCCGAAGCGCCGCACCTGCAGGAATGGATCGACCGCGGCCACTAGGCTGTGTAGCTCACCTGCCGGTTTACCTGCAGTACGACGGCGGCGGTACCCTTTCCCGGGTGCCGTCGCCGTTTGCCTCCGGTAACGCCTACGGCCCGATTCCCGGCAAGCTGCCGTACAGCGGCTGGGTCAGGACATCCGGTACTGGCTGCTCCAGGGCAGCCGACCCGAATCGTCCGCCCAGACGGCCTGCAGCGGAATCCTCATGCCGGCCGTGAGCATCTGCTCGCCGGCGAAACCTGGGCGGCCAGGTCGTTCAGCAGCTCAACCGTCTCGGACTGCCGCCGGCCCGTCATGATGAGTTCGGGATGCCGGAGTTCGGTCAGGCCGACGGTGTAGCCGAAGGCGGGGCTGGTCCAGGAACCTTCGACGAATTGGAACTGCCAGCCGTGGCGGGCAACAGTGAGTTTGGCCTTCTCCACCACCTGCCGTCAGGCCATCCCGTTGCACATGTCGCACATCATGCCTCCTGGAGGAAAAAGCGTTGTGCGGTCAGTGTGCCCGCTCCTGCCGACGGATCATACACACGTTCGGCTGCCTGCGGATTATTTGGTCCCGTCGCGGCTGCCCATCCGCAGCTCCAGGCTGCGGACCGGAGGCAAGCTGCTCTGCCGGTAGTTCCGCTCGCTGGGCACAGCCGCCGGCGCATCGGCAGCCGGCTCCGGCAGGTCCTGCGGCTTGGCAGCGGTGAACAGCCACTCCTCGAACAGGGGATCTAGGTTCCGGCCGGACTCGGTCTCGGCCAGCTCGACGAATTCTGCGGTGGAAACGTTCTCTCCCTCATGGGCAGCGACCCATCCGGCCAGGATCCGGAAGAATACGTGGTCCCCCACTTCGGCACGCAGCCGGTGCAGGGTCATGGCTCCGCGCACGTATACCGGTTCGTCGAAGAGCGCTTCGCGTCCGGGGTCGCCAATGACCAGGTTCCAGAAGGGATCCTCGGCCGGTGTGCCGGCATGGAAATCAAAGAGTTCCTGGACTGTTCCCATACCTTCGCGCTCGCTCCACAGCCACTCCGCGTAGGTCGCGAACCCCTCGTTCAGCCAGGTGTGCTGCCAGGTATCAACCGCCAGGCTGTCGCCGAACCACTGGTGGGCCAGCTCATGGACGATGATCGATTCGCCCAGGACCGGGTCGAAGAAGAACACCTTGCCGTACACCGGACGCGTCTGGTTCTCGAGGGCGAACATCATCTCCTCCGCATCATCCACGATGGCGCCGGCGTCCCTGAACGGGTACTCGCCGAACAGGCCGGACAGGAAGCCGATGATCTCCGCCTGCCGGTCCAGCGAACCGCGGATCCTGGTGCCCAGCGGAGGCGGCAGCTGGGCCTCGGTGCTCCAGTCATTGGTATTTGCGGCGCTTCCCGGCGGCGCGCCGGGAACGGTCCAGCCGTCAAACCGGTCGCCGTCGTCCTCGAAGGAGGTGCTGTCGGGTCCGCCGTCGATCACGATGTCGTCCAGGAACACGCCGTCGCCCTGGACCTGCTCGTTGCTGGCGTAGGTAAGCGAGACCTCGACGTCCTGGCCGGCGTACGCCGCCAGGTCCACCTCCCACTGCTCCCAGCCGGTGCCGGCGCCGCTGGCCGCCCACCAGATGCCCGTCGTCCCTGCCGGCTCGCACCGCCCGTTCCCAGTGTCCGTCTGGTAGTGCGCCAGGAACGGGTGCACGGACAGCCACCCGGGGCAGGAAAAGCCGGTCGCCTGCATGGTGTGCCCGTTCCGGTCACGCAAGGTGGTCCAGTCCTCGGTTCCGGCCTTTCGTGCCTCGACGAAGAAGAAGTCCGCCCCGGGTTCTGTTAGCCGATAGGTGCTGAAGGACAGCCGGGCCCCTGCCTCCGGAACACTGATGGTTCCGGACAGCCGCTTGTAGGAACTGTCAGCGGCCTGGGACCAGGCCAACGCCGTACCGGACTGCGGGGACGCGATGGGGCCGAAGAGATCCGGATCCAAAGCATCGCTGAACCGGACCTGCCCGCTTGGGTAGGTGTCGACGTCGAACTCGCCGATTGCCACCGTCGCCAGATAGGAGGCCATAGGCTCCTCCGCCTCCCATGTCCACGCCGTCCACTCATCGTTCGTCCGCGTGTCCGCCAGCCGGCCGTTGGCCACCGCTTCGAGCCCCGTGGGAACCGAGATCCGGAACGTATAGGATGCCTTGTCACGTGGATGGTCGTTGACCGGGAACCAAGTGGCCGCGACATGCGGTTCACCTGCCACTACCGCGCCGTCGTCGGTATGCAGGAAACCGGAGGTGCCGAAGGGGGCGCTGATGGCCTTCGGGGTTCCGCCGTAGGCGACCACGGTACTGAAGCGCTGCCCTTCCGGGATGCCGCGGCGGGGCGTGACGGTCAGTTCGCCCCCCGACCGGGTCCAGACCGCTGCTTCCCCGTCCACTGCCACGGAGTGCACGGTCAGTCCGTCCAGGTCCAGGTTGAAGGCAGCCAGATCCTGCGTGGCCTCGGCGGTGATGGTAGCCGTTCCCTGCAGCAGATCCGCGGACGGGTCGTAGCTGAGATCCAGCAGGTAGTGCCGGGCGTCGTAGCCGCCGTTGCCGTCCAGTGGAAAATAGGGGTCGCCGAGCCCTGGCGCTCCGGGGCGGAAAGCCGGGTAGCGATGGTCCGCCGGGTCGTCCGCGGCGGCAGCACCCCCGCAACCGGCGGCAGCGAACATGATGATGAACAGGAGCAGGAAGACGCGCCGGCATGCCGGTGGCTCCATGCCGTCAGGACGGCGGACCGCCGTCCCGGATCTGGTTTTCATGGCTGCCAACTCTCGGTCTGCAGGCCCCTGTGAAATTGGATCGACAGAGGCAACGGTCCTCCGTTGGTCCCCGGCTGTCAATCAATGTTCAAGCAGCCGGCACTGCGGCAAGCAGTTCCGTCATTGAACGCTCAACGATCGCCGCATCCGCACCGTAGGCTGCCAGCACCGCTGCGGCCACGGCTTCGACATCCAGGTACGGGACCAGATCGTCCACTGCGCCCGCGGTCGCCGAATCCCAGTCGAGGCCGAGGGCCGCGTAGGCGCCGGTCATCACCTCCCGCAGCGGCCGGGAGTTCTCCACCACGATCACCGATGAGAACAGCCAGGCACCGGACACCACCCGCTGGGCGGTCCCGACGAGCTTGACGCGCCGCAGCCCATCCCGGGGGTCCGAGCCGTGCACGCTGAATTCCCCGGCGCAGTACTCGCCTGGAATCTCGCCGACCGCCGCCTTGACGCCGGCGGATTGCAGGGCTTCGGCAAACAGGTCGCCGAACCGTGCGAACCGGCGCCGGGCCCCCATGATCGCGTCCGGATCCGGCTCCACATGGTCAACGATCAGGCAGCCCTGGTGGTAGGCCGCTGCCCGGCCGCCGGCCTTGCGGACCAGCGGCTCGAACCCCTGCTGCCGGCACAATTCCGCGGCCTGATCGAAACCGGGCAGGCGGGTGTCACGCTGGCCAAAGGCGACCGTGGGCTGCGGCCGGTACAGCCGAAGCGTCGGTCCGAGCCGGCCGTGCTTGCCCGCGTCGAGCATCCGCAGCCCATAGTCCAGGTCTTCGGCGCGGCCCAGGGATTCGGTCTGCCGGACGACGTCAAGGACGGCTGGTTTCCCGTTCACGGCAGACATGGAACTCCGGTTTCCCTTCGATGGCGTACCTGTCAACTTTACCGTCCGGGCACGCGGCTCTGTCCGCCGGCTGCCGTCCGCAGATACGGCAGCGCCCCGGCTCCGCAGGGAACCGGGGCGCCGGACGGGCGGGCGGGCGGGTTAGAACTCCCAGTCCTCGTCCTCGGTATTGACGGCCTTGCCGATCACGTAGGAGGAGCCGGAGCCGGAGAAGAAGTCGTGGTTCTCGTCCGCATTCGGGCTCAGCGCCGACAGGATCGCCGGGTTCACGTCCGTGACGCTGGACGGGAACATGGCTTCATACCCCAGGTTCATCAGGGCCTTGTTGGCGTTGTAGTGCAGGAACTTCTTGACGTCCTCGCTCATGCCGACGCCGTCGTAGAGGTCGTGCGTGTACTGGACTTCGTTCTCGTACAGCTCGAACAACAGCTCGAAGGTGTAGTCCTTCAGCTCGTCCCGCTTCGCCTGGTCCACCCGCTCCAGCCCGCGCTGGTACTTGTAGCCGATGTAGTAGCCGTGCACAGCCTCATCGCGGATGATCAGCCGGATCAGGTCCGCGGTGTTCGTGAGCTTGGCCCGGGAGGACCAGTACATCGGCAGGTAGAACCCGGAGTAGAACAGGAAGGATTCCAGCAGGGTGCTGGCCACCTTCTTCTTCAGCGGATCGTCACCGGTGTAGTAGTCGACGACGATCTGCGCCTTCTTCTGCAGGTATTCGTTCTCCGTGGACCAGCGGAAGGCGTCGTCGATGTCCTTGGTGTTGGACAGCGTGGAGAAGATGGACGAATAGCTCTTGGCATGGACGGATTCCATGAAGGCGATGTTGGTGTAGACCGCTTCCTCGTGGGGAGTCAGCGCATCCGGGATGAGGCTGACGGCGCCGACGGTCCCCTGGACGGTGTCCAGCAGGGTCAGGCCGGTGAACACGCGCATGGTTAGCTGCTGCTCCTCAGGCTTCAGCGTGTTCCACGACTGCACGTCGTTGGACAGCGGCACCTTCTCCGGCAGCCAGAAGTTGTTGACCAGCCGGTTCCAGACCTCCGCGTCCTTCTCGTCCTGAATACGGTTCCAGTTGATCGCCTCCACGTGGCTGAGCAACTTGACCTTTTCCGTCATTTCTTACCCTCGGATTTCTGTGAGTGAAGTGTGGAACTGGTGCGACGACGGCGGGCGGCTGCAGCCGTCGTCGCACTTTTAGTTGTGGGTGACAACTAGAGCATGCAGCTGACGCAACCCTCCACCTCCGTGCCCTCCAGCGCGAGCTGGCGGAGCCGGATGTAGTAGATCGTCTTGATGCCCTTGCGCCAGGCGTAGATCTGCGCCTTGTTGATGTCGCGCGTGGTGGCGGTGTCCTTGAAGAACAGCGTCAGGGACAGCCCCTGGTCCACGTGCTGCGTGGCCGCGGCGTAGGTGTCGATGATCTTCTCGTAGCCGATCTCATACGCATCCTGGTAGTACTCCAGGTTGTCGTTGGTCAGGTACGGCGCCGGGTAGTAGACGCGGCCGATCTTGCCTTCTTTGCGAATCTCGATCTTCGAGGCCACCGGGTGGATGGAGGAGGTCGAGTTGTTGATGTAGGAAATCGAGCCGGTCGGCGGGACGGCCTGCAGGTTCTGGTTGTAGATGCCGTGCTCCATGACCGAGGCCTTCAGTTCCCGCCAGTCGTCCTGGGTGGGAATGTGGACGTCGGCGAAGAGCTCGCGGACGCGCTCGGTCTGCGGCTCCCAGGCCTGGTCGGTGTACTTGTCGAAGAACTCGCCGCTGGCGTACTTGGACTTTTCGAACCCGCCGAAGGTCTCGCCCTTCTCCATGGCGATCAGGTTGGACGCCCGGAGGCAGTGGTAGAGCACCGTGTAGAAGTAGATATTGGTGAAGTCCAGGCCCTCTTCCGACCCGTAGTGGACCCGCTCGCGCGCCAGGTAGCCGTGCAGGTTCATCTGGCCCAGCCCGATGGCGTGGGACTGGGAGTTGCCCTTGGCGATGGACGGCACCGAGGCGATGTTGCTCATGTCCGACACGGCGGTCAGCCCGCGGATCGCCGTCTCGATGGTCCGGCCGAAGTCCGGCGAATCCATCGTCTTGGCGATGTTCAGCGAGCCGAGGTTGCAGGAGATGTCCTTGCCGGTCTCGTTGTAGGACAGGTCTTCGTTGTACGTCGTCGGCTGGGAGACCTGCAGGATCTCGGAGCACAGGTTGCTCATGATGATCTTGCCGTCGATCGGGTTGGCCCGGTTCACCGTGTCCTCGAACATGATGTACGGGTAGCCGGACTCGAACTGGATCTCGGCCAGTGTCTGGAAGAACTGGCGGGCGCGGATCTTGGTCTTTTTGATCCGCGAATCGTCCACCATCTCGTAGTACTTTTCGGTGACCGAGACGTCGGAAAACGGCACGCCGTAGACGCGCTCCACGTCGTACGGCGAGAAGAGGTACATGTCCTCGTCCTTCTTTGCCAGCTCGAACGTGATGTCGGGGATGACGACGCCCAGGGACAGGGTCTTGATGCGGATCTTCTCATCCGCGTTCTCCCGCTTGGTGTCCAGGAAGCGGTAGATGTCCGGGTGGTGGGCGTGCAGGTACACCGCACCCGCGCCCTGGCGGGCGCCGAGCTGGTTGGCGTAGGAGAAGGAGTCTTCCAGCAGCTTCATGACCGGAATGACACCGGAGGACTGGTTCTCGATCTGCTTGATCGGAGCACCCACCTCGCGGATGTTGGTCAGCGCGAACGCCACGCCGCCGCCGCGCTTGGACAGCTGCAGCGCGGAATTGATGGAGCGGCCGATGGACTCCATGTTGTCCTCGATGCGCAGCAGGAAGCAGGACACGAGTTCGCCGCGCTGCTTCTTGCCGGTGTTCAGGAAGGTCGGAGTGGCCGGCTGGAACCGGCCTTCGATGATCTCGTCGACCAGCTTGGAGGCCAGTTCCTTGTCCCCCTGCGCCAGCCCCATGGCCACCATGCACACGCGGTCCTCGTAGCGCTCCAGGTAGCGCTTTCCGTCGAACGTCTTGAGCGTGTAGGACGTGTAGTACTTGAAGGCGCCCAGGAAGGTTTCGAAGCGGAATTTGTGGGCGTAGGCCTGCTTGAACAGCGACTTGACGAAGTCGAAGCCGTACTGATCCAGCACGTCCTTCTCGTAGTACTCGTTCTCGATCAGGTAATCCAGCTTTTCCTTCAGGCTGTGGAAGAACACCGTGTTCTGGTTGACGTGCTGCAGGAAGTACTGGCGCGCGGCGGCATGGTCGGCCTCAAACTGGATTCGGCCGTCCGGGCCGTACAGATTAAGCATGGCGTTCAGCTCGTGATAGTCCAGGCCCTTGAAGCGCTCGGGAATAGCGTCTTCCTTCTTGGCCGCGGCCGGTGCCGTCACTGTTGTCTCCAAAACGAATTCAATCCTTCATTGACGCGGGCGACGTCCTCGGGGGTGCCCATCAGTTCGAAGCGGTAGAGCAGCGGAACCTTGCACTTGGCCGCGACAATATCGCCGGCCAGGCAGTAGGTTTCGCCGAAGTTTGAGTTGCCGGCGCTGATCACTCCGCGGATCAGCGAACGGTTGTGTTCATCATTGAGGAATTTGATCACCTGCTTGGGCACGAGGCCCTTGCCGGACAGTCCGCCGTACGTCGGCAGCACCAGCACATAGGGCTTACTCGCGTGCAGGGTCTCATCCTTGGCGTGCAGCGGCAGCCGGGCCGCCCTGCGGCCCAGTTTCTCGATGAAGCGGTGGGTGTTTCCGGATATCGACGAAAAGTAGATCAGCGGTGCATCGGTTGCCGTTTCAGGCACAGGTTCCGCTGGTACCGGATCCGAATGGTCCGGCATCGTCAGCGTCATGGGAAGTCACTGTCCTGAGGTAGTGCGGAAGGGGAAGTTCAGGCCACCGAGGAAGCAGCGGAATCGGTCAGCCCGGCGATCTTGTCCGGACGGAATCCGGACCAGTGGTCCTGGTCCGTGACGACCACGGGAGCCTGCATGTAACCGAGGGACCGGACCCGCTCCAGGGCGGCGGGATCCTGCGAGAGATCGACACTCTGGTAGGCGATGCCCTTCTTGTCCAGAGCACGGTAAGTGGCGTTGCACTGCACGCATGCCGGCTTGGTGTAAACCGTTACAGTCATGGTCCCTCTCCTCTTGTGAAGCCCTAGTGCTTCTGCTGCAAAATTCTGCTGTAAGACTCTGCTGCGCGGCTTTCCTCGCCGGCGGTTTCAATACTACATCTAGTGCATCGCGCTGCAGCGGACCCCAAGATGATGTATTACAAGTATGTCATTTACCGCCACTTTAATCCACATTCCATGCACAGGCGGAGCCGCCGGAAACGGCTGAATCCGGGGGCCCGAAGGCACGTCATCCACACGTGTGGACGGCTTCCCCCACATATCCCCAGATTTAAAATCCCTGCGTGTCGCGGCGTGTGGGCGTGTCGGACGAGGGGGTCTGCAGCACCCCCTCGCTTACCCTTGGAGGGAGCGAGGAAAAGGAATCTTGATGGTCAATCCCGTGCATCTGCGTACCCTCCTGGAGGTCATCCGCCTGGGCTCCTTCGCCGCGGCCGCCGCCCGGCTCGGTTACACGGCCTCGGCCGTATCCCAGCAAATGTCCGCACTGGAGAAGGACACCGGCACCGTCCTGTTCGAACGGTCGGCGCGCAGCGTGCTGCCGACGGAGGCCGCCGTCGTCATGGCACGGCACGCTGCCAAGGTACTCACGGACATCGATGCCCTGCTGGCGGCCGCTGCCAGGACGCAGGCCGGCACGGAGCCGGAACTGCGGCTGGGCATCTTCCCCAGCCTGGCCACGCATGTGCTGCCCCGCCTGCTGCAGAGCCGGCGCTGGCGGGACCTCGGCCTCAGCCTGCGCGTGTCCGTAGCCGAACCGGGGCAGACCATCCATGGTCTGCGCACCGGCGGTGAACTGGACGTCGCCCTGGTCTACCAGGTGGGCCAGGGCGGACTCGCCTGGCCCTCAACCATCGACCGGCAGTGGATCGGCGACGACAACTTCCGCGTGGTCCTTCCGGAGTCCTGGGGCATCCGTCCCGGTGCGTCCGTCACTGCCGGCCAGCTGACCGGCATGCCATGGATCCTCCATCATCCCGGAACCAGCGATGCCGTGGTGATCGAGCGGCTCTTTGCCAGCTGCAACCTGCATCCTCGGGTAGTGGCCAGCTGCGACGACTTCAACGCGTCGCTGCAGTTGGCCGCCTCCGGGCTCGGCGCGGCGCTGGTACCCGAGCTGGCCATGACCAGCGGCACGGAGGGCGTCGTCGTGCTGGATGTGCCGGAGATCCGGCTGGCGCGCAGCATCTTCGCCCTCCGGATTCCCGCGCGCTCCGGCGCAGCCGGCACGAAAACGGTCGGCACGAAAGCGGCCGGAGCCATGGCCGCCGAAACGCAGCCGGCAGATGCCACGGCGCACGCGGCCAAGGCCGGCGTGCTTGTCGACCTGCTGGCCGAAACCCTGGCCGAAACCCTCTCCGGGACGCAGCAGGGCCGCGGGGCTGTACCACCCCGCGGCCCTGCCCGCATGAACACCGGAGTCAGACGCTGACCG
Organism: Arthrobacter sp. B0427-1-12; assembly: GCF_059092905.1. Taxonomy (NCBI): domain Bacteria; kingdom Bacillati; phylum Actinomycetota; class Actinomycetes; order Micrococcales; family Micrococcaceae; genus Arthrobacter; species Arthrobacter sp. B0427-1-12. The sequence continues at coordinate 10,338 of NZ_JBNHIC010000025.1, forward strand.
CCAGCCGGCTGCGCACCGCCTTCGCCGCGGCCACCAGGTTGCGCAGGGACTCCCGGGTTTCGGCGTAGCCGCGGGTCTTCAGCCCGCAATCCGGGTTCACCCACAGCTGGCGGGCCGGCACGCTGCGCAGGGCGATCTCCAGCAACTCCTCGATTTCCGCCGCGGAAGGGATGCGCGGCGAGTGGATGTCGTAGACGCCGGGGCCGATCCCCCGCCCAAAGCCGGAACGTTCCAGATCGTCGACGACCTCCATCCGCGAGCGCGCGGCCTCGATGCTGGTCACGTCCGCGTCCAGCGCATCGATCGCCTCGATGATCTCGCCGAATTCGGAGTAGCACAGATGGGTGTGGATCTGGGTTTGGGCGCCGACGCCGGAGGTCGCCAGCCGGAAGGCATTGACGGACCAGTCCAGGTAGGCCGGCTGGTCCGCGCGGCGCAGCGGCAGCAGTTCGCGCAGGGCCGGTTCGTCCACCTGGATGATGCGGATCCCTGCCCGTTCCAGGTCCGCGACTTCGTCCCGCAGGGCCAGGGCCACCTGGTGGGCGGTCTCCGCCAGCGGCTGGTCGTCGCGGACGAAGGACCAGGCCAGGATGGTGACCGGGCCGGTCAGCATGCCCTTGAGCGGCTTGACCGTCAGTGACTGGGCGTACGACGCCCAGTCGACGGTGATCGGAGCGGGCCGGCTCACGTCTCCCCACAAGATCGACGGGCGCGTGCAGCGGCTGCCGTAGGACTGCACCCAGCCCTGTTCGGTGGTCGCGAAGCCGTCCAGGTTTTCCGCGAAGTACTGGACCATGTCATTGCGCTCCGGCTCACCGTGTACCAGGACATCGAAGCCGAGCTCCTCCTGCAGTTCCACCACGCGGCGGATTTCGCCGCGCATCAGCCGGCGGTATTCGTCCGCCGTCAGCTCGCCGCGGCGGGTCCGGGTCCGGGCCGCGCGCACCTCGCCGGTCTGCGGGAAGGAACCGATGGTGGTGGTCGGCAGGGGCGGCAACCCCAGCGCGTCCTCCTGGGCCGTCCGGCGCGCGTCATAGGCACTCCGGGTAAAGTCCGACGGCGCCAGCCCACCCGTGCGGGCCCGTACCGGACCACGGTGCACCCCATCCGCGGTGCGGCGCCCGGCCAGGACCGCGGCGGCGGCCCGGATCTCGGTGTCGATGGCCTCGGTGTCGACGACCGCTGGGTCTACCAGCACCCGGGACAGCGTGACGACTTCCTGGACCTTCTGGTCGGCGAAGGCCAGCCAGCTGCGCAGCTGGGGTTCCAGTGCCGTTTCCTCGGTCACGTCCAGCGGGACATGCAGCAGCGAGGTGGAGGTGGACACCGCCAGCCGGCGCCTGCCGGACGCGCTCCGGCCCAGCGCCGCGGACAGCTCCGCAAGCCGGCCGCTGGCGGCCTCCAGATCCGCCTTCCAGACGTTGTGTCCGTCCACGACGCCAGCCACCAGGGTGGCCTGCCCCAGCGGAGCCAGCCCGGCGCCATCCGGAACGGCGCCCTTGAACACATCGATATGCAGCGCCTCGATCGGCGCGGCGGCAAGCACCTGCAGCAGGCTGCCCAGCGAACCGTAGGGCGTGGCCACCAGCACGGCCGGCCGTTCCACCTCACGGCCCAGGAAGGCGTACGCATGGCGCACCGCCGCGGCCAGTTCCGCTGCGTCGACCGCCTGGTCCGCGGCCAGGGCCGGTTCGTCCAGCTGCACCCATTCGGCTCCGGCTGCTACCAGGCGCCGCAGCAGGTCGGCATACACCGGCAGCAGGTCGGCCAGCCGGGACAGCGGGTTGAAGCCCTCGGGGGCGCCGTCGGCGGCCTTGCTCAGCAGCAGGAAGGTGATCGGACCCACCAGCGTGGGCCGCACGGTGAAACCGGCCTCCTTGGCTTCGGTGAAGCTGCGGACCACGGCGTCGTTGGCCACCCGGAAGGTGGTGTCACGGCCGATCTCCGGAACCAGGTAGTGGTAATTGGAGTCGAACCATTTGGTCATTTCCAGCGGCTGGCGTTCCTTGTCTCCGCGGGCCAGCGTGAAGTAAGCGTCCAGCCCAAGCCGTCCGCCGCCGTCGTACAGGTCCGCAAACCGGGAGGGCACGGCGCCGACGGCCACCGCCGTATCCAGCACCTGGTCATAGTAGGAGAACGATGCGGGAATCGCGGAGTTGCCGGTGTCCAGTCCCAGTTCGCCCAGCCGCCGGTAGGAGTCCAGCCGCAGCTGCCGCGCGGCGGCTTCCAGATGGGCCTGACTGGAGGTGCCGGCCCAGTAGGCCTCGACGGCCTTTTTCAATTCGCGGCGGCGGCCGATGCGGGGGTAGCCGATGATGGTGGCGGCGGGGAATTCGGGGAAGCGCTGGGTGCTCATGGGAGAAGTCCTTTGACGTTCGGTTGGTTGGCTATTGGTTGGTCAGGCATGGGGTGGCCAGGCGTCAGTAGACCAGTGCCGGGGGCGCCGGACGGCTGAGCTGCAGCCTGTCCAGCACCTCCAGCGCGGACGAATGCTCGTTGAAGGTGTACAGGTGCAGGCCGGGAGCGCCGGCGTCGAGGGCGGCATTGGCCAGATCCACCGTGGCCTGGATTCCGATGCTGCGGCGCTTCGCCTCGTCGCCGGCGGAGACCAGCCGGTCGTAGAGCGCGTAGTCGATTTCGATGCCGGCCAGCTGGGTCAGGCGCTCCAGCCGCCGCACGCTGGTCAGCGGCATCACCCCGGGAATCAGGGGAATGTCCACGCCGGCCCGCCGCGCGGACCGAACCAGCCGCGCATAGTGCCCGGGGTGGAAAAAGACCTGCGTGATGGCGAAATCCGCCCCGGATCCCTGCTTGGCCAGCAGGACTTCCAGGTCGTGCCGGAAGCTGGGCGATTCCGGGTGCTTGGTGGCGTAGGCTGCGACGCCGACGGCGATCCGGCCCGCACATAAGTGCGCGGACCGCCTGCGCTCCACCTGGCGGATCAGCTCGACCAGTTGTTGGGCGTACCGCAGGTCGCCCTCGCGGGTCCCTTGCTGCTGCGGCAGGTCGCCGCGCAGCGCCAGGATCCCGCGGACACCGCGGTCGACCAGATCCTCGATCAGCCCGGTCAGTCCGTAGTGGCTGTTGCCGACGCAGGTCAGGTGGGCCAGCGGCCGGAGGCTGGTGGCGGTCAGCAGGTGTTCCAGGAGTTCGACGGCGGTGGTCCGGTTGGAGCCGTTCGCACCGTAGGTGACGGCGACATAGTCCGGCGCCGTATGCTCCAGTTCGCGGATGGTCCGCCGGAGCGCATCGTGGGCGGTGGTGTTCCTGGGCGGAAAGAGCTCGTAGGACAGGGCCGGATGCGAGTGCTGCGCTGATTCCGGATTCGGCTCCGGATATGGCTGTGCCAGGGTGGGTGGTGGCATTTGGATCCTCAGGGCTGGTTCGTTCCCCGGGTACGGCACGCAGGGCATGGCGGTCCGGGGAAGGATTTACGTGAAGGATGCACAGGAAGACGCACCGGCCGTGCGGCCGCAGGACCGGGAACTTCTGTGCGCAAATGTCAGGCCCACATGGGGGCACCCACACCCTCTGAGCAGAGGGTCGCTGACCTGTTACGGAAGTAACTTGGCTACGACGCTACGCCGGACCACCGGCCGCCTTCAAGGTCCGGGGGCCCATGACGCCACATTGCGTTCCGTTACGGCAGACGGCAAAAGATTACGGCAGGCCGGGACTACAGCAGGCCGAGCTGCTGCAGCTGCTGGGCCAGACCGGCTCCGTCCGGCGACTGCACCCACGGAACACCATGCAGATGACGGCTCTGGCCCACCGCGCGGCCGCCGGCCAGCACCGCCTCGCTGATGGAGAGCTGGCGGATGGCAATCGCGGCGACGTTCTCCGGATGGCTGGCCGCGAAGTCCGCATAGATCTGCGGGTCATGCTGGCCGTCATCGCCGATCAGGATCCAGCGGGTGTCCGGGAACTGCTGGGCCAGGCGCCGCAGGTTGCCGCGCTTATGCTCCACACCGCTGCGGAACCAGCGGTCCATGGTGGGTCCCCAGTCGGTCAGCAGCAGCGCACCGGCCGGATACAGGTTGCGGGTCAGGAAGCGGCTCAGCGTCGGGGCGACATTCCAGGCACCGGTGGACAGGTAGATTACGGGAGCGTCGCTGTGGCGGGCGGTTAGCCGTTCCATCAGGACGGCCATCCCGGGAGTCGGCGACCGCGCGTGCTCATTGAGCACGAAAGTGTTCCAGAAAGCCAGCAGCGGACGCGGCAGTGCCGTCACCATGACCGTGTCATCGATATCGGAGAGGATGCCCAGTTTCACATCCGGCGGCGCGACATAGACGGTGGCCTCGGCCGGGACGCAGTCTTCGACGCTGAGCCGGACGGTGTGCTCGCCCGGTGCCAACTCAACGGGAACGACGACGTCGACCACGCCTCCGCGGTCGGCCACCACCTCGTGCCGCACGGAGGCGACCTCGATGGTCACGCGCGCGTTGGCCATTGGAACGCTGGTGAAGCTGCGCCAGCCCCGGATACTGGGCACATGCTGCGGCTTCGCAGCCTGCTCCGGCGGTTCGGTGCCGGTACCGGACCGGGGATTGCCGGCGTCGTGCCCGCCCGGGTGGCGGCTGCGGCCGTTCGGATTGGCCAGCATCGTCCGCCCCAGCACCCGCACCCACCCGGAGGAACCATAACCGGCGTAGGGAATCATCGCGGGCTGGTAGCCGCGCCGGCGGGCGTTGCGCTCGCGGAAGGCATGGAGCCTGTCCTCGAGCCGGGCGGCAATGTGCTTGACGGACGCAGCCGAGCCGGCCGTCTGGTGAGGTGCGCGCATGGCTCCAGTCTTACACGAAGGACCGGCCCATGCGTGCCCCGGTCACGCATTCTCTGGGCGGCAGGCGCAGCGGACCGATGCGGCGTCCGGTGGCTGCGGTGCCATACTGGGGCCATGGCAGGAACCCGCACCGAACATCCGCACCGCTACCGCAGCCCGTCCGGAAAAGTCCCGAACAAACTGGGCCGCCTGGTCCGCGCCCTTTTCGCCAGCGGACGTCCCCAGCTCGCCTTCAAGGCGGCCCTGGCTGCGGGCATTGCCTGGTCCATCGCGCCGCTTATGCCCGGGGTGGCAGCGCAGTATCCGTACTACGCCCCGCTGGGGGCGCTCGTCTGCATGTACCCCACCGTGGCAGGGTCGGCTAAACAGGCGCTGCAGACGCTGCTGGGCCTGCTCATGGGCATCGCGCTGGCAATCCTGATCATCGCGCTGGGCGAGCCGACGGTGGTGACCGTGGCGGTCGTCGTCGGGCTCGGCGTGCTGATCGCCGGCCTGCCCCGGCTCGGCGCTGGGCGTGACTGGATTCCGATGGCGGCCCTGTTCGTCCTGGTGCTCGGCGGTACCGACAATGCGGATGAATTCTCCTTCGGCTACGCCTCCCAAATGCTGGCCGGCGTCGTGGTCGGCCTCACCGTGAACTTCCTGGTCTTCCCGCCCCTGCATTTCAGTCACGCCATCCAGGGCCTGGAAGAGCTTCGCTCAACCCTGGCACGCCAACTGAAGGAAATGGGCACGGCCATGAAGGAAACCTGGCCGCCGGAGCATGAAGAATGGGCTACCCGCGAATCAGGGCTGTCCCAGCTGAGCCGTGACGTGCATGCGGCGGTGAAGCTTGCCGAATCCAGCCAGCGGGCCAATGTGCGCCGGCGGATCCATCCCCGGGACATCACCACGGAACATTCGGCCCTGCAGGCCCTGGAACGCATGACCTTCTACGTTGAGGACATGACCGAGGTACTCTCCGGGGTCATCTGGCGCAGTCCCGAGGAAACGCCCGTTCCGCTGCCGCTGAGCGAACCACTGGGCAACGCCCTCATTGCCGCCGGCGAAGCGGTGGATGATTGGCATGACAAGGAACTGCTGGCGGCAGCCGAAGCAGCGCAGGACCACCTGGCTACGGAAATGAACAGGCTGGCATCGCCGGACGATCCCATTGACGCGACAGCATCGCTGGCGCTGGCGCTGCGCCGGATCGTGCGGACGATGCGCTCGCTCTCCCAGGACTGACCCCGCGGCATGCAAAAAGGGCCGCCCAGCGGGCGGCCCTTCGGAAAGTGGAGCTGAGGGGACTCGAACCCCTGACCCCCTGCATGCCATGCAGGTGCGCTACCAGCTGCGCCACAGCCCCCTTCGGCATCTGGCGGACACAGTCGATGACTGCCGGATGCCGTTGGCCGGAACCCACTGCAGTCCGAGGACCGCCGGTTCCGATAGAAAATGATCTGTCACCCCAGGGTGTTCCGGGGTGGTATCCACTTTTCCAGTGGAGCTGAGGGGACTCGAACCCCTGACCCCCTGCATGCCATGCAGGTGCGCTACCAGCTGCGCCACAGCCCCGTTACCGGTGGTTCCTTCTTCGCTGTCCGCTCCGAAGCAACTTGAATAGTTTAGATGAAAGCCGGCCCCGATACAAAATCGGGCCGCTGTGCCGGCCGTCAGCCTTCCTGGACGGTGACCGGCTGCGGGAGGGTGCCCGCGTTGTGTTCGCTCAGGCGCCAGCGCACTGCGTCATGCGCGGCTGTCCGCTCGATCTCCTCCAGGATGGACCAGTTGCAGTTCGCCAGTCCGGACAGCACGCTCCAGTGGTCATGCGGCAGGTCCAGCAGCTGTGCGATGCCCACGCGGGCGGCGCCGCCGTGCGTGGCAACTACCAGTGTCCCGTCCGGCTCCAGTCCCTGCGCAGCTTCCAGGACGGCGGCCGTGACGCGCTGGCTCACCTCCACGCGGGTTTCGCCGCCGCCGGGCCGTACGTCCACACGTCCGGCGGTCCAGTTTGCCTGTTCTTCGGGAAACTGCTCCCCGATCTGCGCGAAGGTCAGGCCCTGCCAGGTGCCGGCATAGGTCTCGCGCAGCCGCGGGTCCGGTGCCACTTCGAGCCCCGTCAGGGCTCCGAGCGCGAGCCCCGTGTCATGGGCGCGCTGGAGGTCCGAGGAGATGATCCGGGTGGGCGCCAAGGCCTGCAGCAGTGCCGCCGCCCGTGTTGCCTGTTCCTGTCCGACGGCGTCCAGCGCGATATCCGTCTGTCCTTGGAAGCGGCCCAGGGAATTCCATTCGGTCCGGCCATGGCGCCAGAAGATGATCCGGCGCCTGACCCGCTCCGGATGCCAGAATGGCAGCCTAGGCATGCTGCTCGCCGGGTTCGGCGGGCGTGCTGCCGCCGGCCTTCCGGCTGTCGTCGTCCAGCTGCAGATCGACCATCGGGCAGTCCTTCCAGAGCCGTTCCAGCGCGTAGAAGACGCGGTCCTCCTCATGCTGGACGTGAATGATCACCTCTGCATAGTCCAGCAGGACCCACCGTCCCTCGGACCGGCCCTCGCGGCGGACCGGCCTCAGGTCCCGTTTGATCAGCTCCTCTTCGATCCCGTCAACGATGGCGTTGACCTGCCGCTCATTGGGGGCTGAGGCGATCAGGAACACATCGGTGATGGCCAGCCGGTCGCTGACATCGATGGCCACAATGTCCTGGGCGATTTTTGCGGATGCCGCGTGGGCGGCTATGCGCGCGATCTCAATGGATTGTTCAGTGGCGGTCATGTGTCTCCTTTGGATTGGTCAGCAGCCTAGGCCACAAAAATCATGAGCAGTCCGGCGATCAGGGCGGTTCCGCCCAGCGCCAGGATGCCAAGCCGGACCAGGCGTTCCCGTTTCAGCCGGGCTAGTCCTGCCGTTGCCGCATCAAGCGGATCCAGACCGTAGGCGCGGGCCGCCAGGACCGGCTCCGCCTCCGTTCCCGGGCGGCGGATGTCCGCGTCCGGACCTCGGCTCAGCGTGGACGCTGCCGGCACGGCGAGCGGGATGTAGGTCGTCGGCGTTGTCAACACCGGCTCGTCCACTCCCGCGGCCGGGACAAACTTCAGCGGCGTGGCCACGGCGAGGTTGTCGGGGACCGTCGGGTCGTTCCGGTCGGAACCCGGTTGCTCCTGTTCCGTCGAACCGTGCTGCAGGTCCCCGGCCTGCCGGTTCAGCGCTGCTGCACGTTGGGCCAGTGCCTGTTGCTGGGCGAGCACCACCGGATCAATGGCCAGCGGATCCTCCTGCTGGCGCCCGGCAAGCGCAGCCGCGTGTTCCCGGACCTGGACCGCCAGCTCGTCCCGTGCCGCTGCGGCCTGCTGGGCGGTCATTCGGGTGGGCGCTTCGCCGGCCGTTCCTGCCGCCGCGCGGGCGGCCTCCTCGGCGCGGCGCTGGCGCCGGCCACCGGGAACCGGAGTCCGCTGCTTTGCAGAGGGTACCGACGGCGGAATGGCATCGACCGGTCCGCCGGCTGCGCGGCGCCTCCTGCGCGGGGCAGTTGTCTCGTTGCTCATTCCCATTCACCCGGTGATCGTTGTCAGGATGCCGGCGCGGGGCCGGCCTTGGCTGGATCCGGCTCATCCAGGTAGAGCCGGTGTTTTGCGATGTACTGCACCACCCCGTCCGGCACCAGGTACCAAACGGGCAAGGCTTCGGCCACGCGCTGCCGGCAGTCCGTCGAGGAGATGGCCATCGCCGGCACTTCCAGCAGGCTGACGTCCTTCCGGCCCATGCCGTCCAGGATGTGTCCGGGCCGCGTCACTCCGACGAAATGCGCCAGGGACCACAGTTCGTTGATGTCCTTCCAGGACAGAATCTGGGCCATGGCATCGGCGCCGGTGATGAAGAACAATTCGGCTTCGGGACGTGCCGCTCGAAGATCACGCAGCGTGTCGATCGTGTAGGTCGGTCCGGGGCGGTCGATATCCACCCTGCTGACGGTAAAGCTGGGATTCGAGGCCGTGGCGATCACGGTCATCAGGTACCGGTGCTCTGCCTCGCTGACCTTCCTGCCCGATTTCTGCCACGGTTCGCCGGTGGGAACGAAGACCACTTCGTCCAGTTCGAAGACAGCCGCCACCTCGCTGGCTGCCACCAGGTGGCCGTGATGGATCGGATCGAACGTTCCGCCCATCACACCCAGGCGGAACGGCCTGTCCCTGGCTGCTTCGTCGCCCGCCCGCGGGCGCGTGGAAGCCGACCTGGCAGCTGAAACCGAAGACAAGGCGGATTAGTGAGTGGTCTCGCCGTGGTCGTGCTTGTTGGGGTGCTGACGGTGCGGATCCGCATGCTCTTCAACGACCGAGTGGCGCTTGCCGACACTGCTGAAGGACATGGTGGCGAACATCATCAGGAGGAACGCGGCCATCATGCTGACGGCAATGACCCAGGCCGGGACCGGCAGTTCAACGTGGGTTTCGGCCGTCTCGGCGGCGGTGACTGCAAGCTGTATCAGCATCAGGTTCCCTTAGAAAACTCGTACGGCTGGCCGGATAGCGCCCAGCCAGAATGGAATCATTCCTATGTTACGCGGTGGAAGGCACAGGTCCCATCACGCCGGGCTGCCAGCGTGCCGCGGAACCCGGTGAGCCTTGGTCCGCTTACTGGCGGACCTGGCCTTCGCCCTGCACGATCCACTTGGTGGTCGTCAGCTCCTGCAGCCCCATAGGTCCGCGGGCGTGCATCTTCTGCGTGGAGATGCCGACCTCGGCACCGAAGCCGAATTCACCGCCGTCGGTAAAGCGCGTGGAAGCGTTGACGATCACCGCGGCAGCATCCACCTCGTTGATGAACCGTTCGGCGTTGGCCATGTCATTGGTGATGATGGCCTCAGTATGACCGGTCGACCACTTGCGGATATGGTCCATGGCCTCGTCGAGGGTGTCGACCATCGCCACCGCCAGGTCCAGGTCCATGTACTCCCGGCCCCAGTCCTCATCGGTTGCCGGCTCGGCGGCCACATCCTGCGGGAGCCGGCCCATGATCCGGTCATCGGCGTGGATACGGACACCGGCCCGCGACAGCGCGGCCAGGACGTCGGGCAGCGCCTCGAAGTCGCGGTGCACCAGCAGCGTTTCCACCGTATTGCACACGCTGGGCCGCTGGGTCTTCGCATTGAGCAGAATGTCAACGGACATGTCCGCCGACGCGCTGCGGTCCAGATAGATATGGACATTGCCCTCACCGGTTTCGATGACCGGAACAGCGGAATTGGTGACAACGGACTGGATCAGGTCATGACCTCCGCGCGGGATCAGGACGTCGATGTAGCCGCGTGCCTTCATCAGCGCGTTGGCGCCGTCGCGGCCGTAGTCGTCCACCGTCTGGACGGCATCGGCGGGAAGACCGGCTTGCTCCAGTGCGCCGCGGATGGTCGCTACCAAAGCCTTGTTAGTGCTGGCCGCGGCACTGCCGCCGCGCAGGATCACAGCATTGCCGCTCTTCAGCGCCAGGCCGGCGATATCCACGGTGACATTCGGGCGGGCCTCATAGATGGCGGCCACGACGCCCAGCGGCACCCGCACCTGGCGCAGCCGCAGCCCGTTGGGCAGCGTCTGCCCGCGGACCACGGACCCTACGGGGTCAGGCAGGGCAGCCAGTTCCTCAAGCGCCTTTGCCAGTCCGTCGATCCGTTCGGGGGTCAGGCTGAGCCGGTCCAGCAGCGCCTTGCTGGTTCCGTTGGCCTTGCCCTTCTCCAGATCCACGGCATTCGCCGCGAGGATTGCCTCGCGCTCCGCCACGATGGCGGCCGCGATGGCGCGCAGGACCCCGTCCTTGCGGGACCGGTTCGCGGCTGCCAGAGCCCGGGAGGCAGTCCGGGAGCGCTGGGCGATCGCCTGCACTGCAGCGGTGACCTCCGACGGCGGTGCGGCAGGTGCCGGGGCCAGGGCCTGCCCGGCCGGGCTGCCGGTGCCGCCCGCGGGCACGTTCGATGTGGGAGTCACAGCTGCTTCAGTCATGCGTCCCAGTCTATCGGCCCGCAGGCGCCCCGGTCGAAGCCGCGGCAGCCGCCGGCGTCTGCCGGTTCCGGCTGTACGGGCGCCGCAGCAGGACGACGTCGTCCGCGTGGACGACAACCCGCTCATAGTCGCTGCCGAAATTCTCGGCCAGTTCCCCTGTAGTCCGGCCCAGCATGCGCGGCAGTTCGAAGGAGGTGTAGTTGACCAGGCCGTGGGCGATCACTTCGCCGCTCTCCGTTGCCAGTGCCACGGGATCTCCGGAATCGAAGTCGCCGCTCACCGAGGTGATGCCTGCCGGCAGCAAAGAACGCCGCCGCTGCATGGCCCGCGCCGCCCCGTCGTCGAGGATCAGGGTGCCCTGGATCCGCGCCAGGTGCGCCAGCCACAACAGCCGGATGGGCTTGCGGTTTCCGGTGACGCTGAACCAGGTTCCTACGTCCTCGCCGTTCAGCGCGGCCCGGGCGTTCGGCGTCGACGTCACCAGGGCCGGGATGCCGGAGGCGGAAGCAATGGTCGCGGCTTCGACCTTGGTGACCATCCCGCCGGAACCGACGCCGGCACGGCCGATGGTACCGATCTTCACACCGTCAAGGTCCTCCGGACCGTGCACCTGCGGAATCCGCTTGGCGCCCTCGGACGGTGGCCCGTCATAGAGCGAGTCGACATCGGACAGCAGCAGCAGCGCCTCGGCCTTCACCAGGTTCGCCACCAGCGCAGCAACCCGGTCGTTGTCGCCGAACCGGATTTCCTGCGTCGCCACCGCGTCGTTTTCATTGACGATGGGTATGACGCCCAGGTTCAGCAGCCGTTCAAGGGACCGGTGGGCATTGGCGTAGTGCTTCCGGCGGATCAGGTCCTCCACGGTCAGCAGGACCTGGCTGACGGTGACGCCATGGGCGCCGAAGGCGTGCGTGTAGCGGGCCATGAGCAGCCCCTGGCCTACGCTCGCGGCCGCTTGCTGGGTGGCAAGGTCCCGGGGACGCCTGTCAAGTCCCAGCGGAGCCAGCCCGGCGGCGATCGCCCCCGATGACACGAGGATCACTTCGGTGCCGCGGTTGCGCAGTTCGCCGAGGACGTCCGCGAGCCCGATCAGCGCTTCCTCGTCGATGCCGCCGGCCAGGGAGGTCAGGGACGACGAACCGACCTTGACGACCACCCGCTTGGCCTTGGGCAGATCCGTCCTCGTGACTACGGGACTCTTCTCGCGCTTAATGCTGATCGCCCTCCACGTCCTTGGCAGCGTCACCGGCCGCATCCGCGGCACTATCCTCAGCGGCAGCCTGCCGGCCCTGCCGCCCGGCGGCCGACTCGGTCCAGATACCGGCCTGGCGTTCCGCCTCCAGTTCGGCGCGCGCGGCGGCCTTGGCATCCTTGCGCTCCTGGTATTCCTCGCGCTTCTGGCTGCGGGTGGGCCGTTCCCAGTCCGCGAAGCGCACGTCGGTGCCGCGCGGGCCTCCCAGCAGTTCCGCACCGGTGACCATCGTCGGTTCCCAGTCAAAGACGACGCCGTCGCCCTCGCCAATCACGATGGTGTCCCCCGGCTTGGCACCGCTCTTGAACAACTGGTCCTCGATGCCCAGCTTGGCCAGCCGGTCGGCCAGGTAGCCAATGGCTTCCTCGTTCGTGAAATCCGTCTGCTTGACCCAGCGCTCGGGTTTCTCCCCCAGAATGCGGAACAGCGGCTCCAGGTTCTTCTCCTCGCGGCGGATCGTGAAGCCGGCCTCGTTGACCGCCCGCGGGCGCAGCACCGGGGGCGCCACCTTCGGCGGTGCGGCCTTGACGGACTCCCGGGCGGCCTTCACGATTTCGGCCATGGCGAACCCCAGTTCGCGCAGGCCCTCGTGCGAGGCGGCGGAGACCTCGAATACCCGGTAGCCGCGGGACTCCAGTTCCGGGCGGACAAACTCCGCCATGTCCCGGCCATCCGGCACATCGACCTTGTTCAGGGCCACGAGCTTGGGGCGTTCATTGAGCGGCACCACAGCGCCGTCGGTGCCGGCGTAGCTCATGTCGACGGCGTACCTGTCCAGCTCCCGCTCGATGACGGCCAGGTCGTTCAGCGGATCCCGGTCCGGCTCCAGGGCCGCACAGTCCAGTACATGCACCAGCGCGGCACAGCGTTCCACGTGGCGCAGGAAGTTGTGCCCCAGTCCCTTGCCTTCGCTGGCGCCCTCGATCAGTCCGGGCACGTCGGCAATGGTGAAGCGCACGTCACCGGCCTGGACGACGCCCAGGTTGGGTATCAGCGTGGTGAAGGGGTAGTCCGCGATCTTGGGCCGGGCCGCCGACATGGCGGCGATCAGGCTGGATTTGCCGGCGGACGGGAAACCGACCAGTGCGATGTCGGCGATTGATTTCAGTTCCAGCACGATGTCCCGGGCTTCGCCGGGAATGCCTAGCAGTGCGAAGCCGGGCGCCTTCCGCTTCGCCGAGGACAGGGCGCTGTTGCCGAGTCCGCCCTGGCCGCCGGCAGCGGCCACGAATTCGGTTCCCTCACCCACCAGGTCCGCCAGGACCTGGCCGTCCGTGGTCTTGACCACCGTCCCGTCCGGAACCGGCAGGATGAGGGTCTCGCCGTTGCGGCCGCCCCGCCAGTCCCCCATCCCCGGGCCGCCGTTGGTGGCGTGCCGGTGGGGCGCGTGATGGTAGTCCAGCAGTGTCGTCGTCTGGGCGGAGACGCGAAGGATCACATCGCCCCCGTTGCCGCCGTTGCCGCCGTCGGGCCCGCCCAGGGGCTTGAATTTCTCACGCTTGACAGAGACACAGCCATGACCGCCCGTTCCTCCGGATACGTGCAGAACCACCCGGTCCACAAAGCTTGCCATGAGTCTCCTTGATGCAGAATTGCCTGACACCGATTCTAGTCGGCTTAAAAAACAGGTGGGGTGAGCCTCGAAGGCTCACCCCACCCTAAAGTTATTGCAACCTGGGCCTGCCCAGGGTCCCTGCCGCTCCCGGGACGACTGTCCAGGGAAGCGCCCGGGAATTATTCAGCTGCAGCAGCAGTGACGATGTTCACCACGCGGCGGCCACGGCGAGTACCGAACTCGACCGCACCGGCCTCGAGGGCGAACAGCGTGTCATCTCCGCCGCGGCCGACGTTAGCGCCCGGGTGGAAGTGGGTGCCCCGCTGGCGCACGATGATTTCGCCCGCGGAAACAACCTGACCACCAAAGCGCTTGACGCCCAGACGCTGAGCGTTGGAATCGCGACCGTTGCGAGTGGAGCTCGCACCCTTCTTATGTGCCATTTGAATGCCTACCTTTTGTGTCTGTGAAACTACTACCCAGAGGCCGGGCCGGCGGTGCCGGCGGCCACCGAAGTTCTACTTGATGCCGGTGATCTTGACCTTGGTCAGTTCGGAACGGTGACCCTGGCGCTTCTTGTAGCCGGTCTTGTTCTTGAACTTCTGGATAACAATCTTCGGACCACGCAGGTTTTCGACGACCTCGGCCGTAACCTTGACCTGTGCCAGGTCGCTCGCTGCGGAGGTGACCTTGTCGCCGTCAACCAGGAGCAGTGCAGGCAGCTCGAAGGTGCTACCGGCTCCACCGGGGACGCGGTCAAGGGTCACGAGGTCTCCAACGGAAACCTTTTCTTGGCGGCCGCCTGCGCGGACAATCGCGTACACCACTTGGGAACTCACTTCTCTCGACGTTTATACATTGCTGCGCGGGTTAGCAGGGGTCAATCCGATCACCGCATGTGGATCTTCGGCGGATCGCTGCATTGACTGGCTGCTTGCGCTTGTGCAGCCACGCCTTCGGGAAAATCCGATAGAAAGCGTTGGCACCGAAGATCTAGATTACGCTAGTGGGCCCATTCCCCGCAAATAGGCTGGTCACCGGCGTGGCGGCGGGGCGCATCGAAGAATTCCAGTTCGTAGCGGGCGGACGCGGCGAAGGCTTTCCGCATCCGTTCGCGCTCGGCGGCCCCGGCCGCGGCTGCTGCACGGTCCATGATCGCCACCGCCGTCCGGGTGGCGGCAGCGAAGACCTCATCGGCGTAGGTCTGAAGCCAGCCGCTGTACGGATGTTCTGCGCCCGCCGGCCCGCCGCTGTTCCGATGCTGCGTGTGCAGGGTCTCGCCCACGTGGGCATAGAGCCAGTAGCAGGGCAGCACGGCAGCAACCAGTTCACCGTAGCTGCCGCCCGCAGCCGTCGCAGTCAGATGGTCCACATAGGCCTTGGTCACCGGTCCGGGCACCGCTGCCGCCTGGGGATGCTGCGACAGCCACGTCCGGTGCAGCTCCGCTTCTACCTCGATGCAGTTCCGGGCACCCGACGCCCAGAAGAGCTGCTCCTCCTCGGACGGCGCCAGTGCGCTGGCGCGTGCCAGCACCCGGGAATACCCGTTCAGGTACAGCGCATCCTGCGCCAGGTAGTACGCGAAATGCTCCGTCGGCAGAGTCCCGTCGGCAAGCTGCCGGATAAAGTCCAGCTCATAGATGCCCTCCCGCCAGTGCTCCGTTTCCTGCCAGACCTCGCGGCTGAACTGGTCCCCCAGCGGCGCCGCCGCGCTGCGCAGGTGGTAGAAGTGGTGGATCGGACCGCTGCCCCGGCCCACCTCCAGCGCGTCCGCATGCTCCAAGGCTCCCTGCAGCCATGCCTTCACCCGGCGCAGCGAGGCCAGCCAGTCCCCCGTCTGCGCCTGGACCGTAGCCATGGCCGAGGACAGCGAACATCCCGTGCCATGGGTGTTGCGGGTAGCCACCCGCGGCGAAGTCAGTTCGAAGACTTCCCCGCCCAGCAGGCCTTGTGTGTTGACCAGGGCATCCGGGCTGTCCACCGTCGCGAAATGACCGCCCTTGACCAGGACCGTGGTTTTCATTCCCTTGGACAGGCGCTTGCCCTGCTCCACCGCCTCGGCCCAGCTCCCGGCCAGCGGTTCATTGACCAGCACTGCCAGTTCCGGCAGGTTGGGCGTGACCAGATCGGCCAGGCCCGCCAGTTCGCGCAGGGCCTCCTCGGCTTCGGCTGCCAGCAGCCGGTCGCCACTGGTGGCCACCATCACCGGATCCAGCACGACGACGGCGGGACGCACCGTGAGCAGCCACCGGCGCACGGTCTCGATCACCGCGGCATCGGCCAGCATGCCGATCTTCACCGCGTCGATGGCAACATCGTCGCTGACGGCCTCGAGCTGCTCCTGGAGGAACTCCAGCGGCGGCGTGTGGACCGAGCGCACTCCCTGGGTGTTCTGGGCTACCAGGGCGGTGACGACGGCCATGCCGTACCCGCCGTTGGCGCCGATGCTCTTCAGGTCCGCCTGGATTCCCGCCCCTCCGCTGGGGTCGGTGCCGGCGATGCTCAGCACCCTGGGGACGCTCCGCAGGGCGGGGCCGGTGGTCATGGCTGGGTCAAAAGAATTGCGAACGCTCATTCGCGACATCCCTCCGCTAGGTAATGCGCAGCAGTCTTCCTGCCGCCGCGGACTGATTTCCGCCGGCTCCTGCTGCGCGCTAGATCAGGTTCAACGGGTATGGATCTCAGCCCGGATCGGTCCGGACACCCCGTGTCACTGAGCACACTTTATAGCAACGGAGGTCCAGCAAGGGAACGGCCATACCCCCCGAACGTGTCCCGGGGCTTCTGCGGCTAGTCTCGATGGGGACAGGGCCCAGTTTCACTGCAAATCTATGAAGACGCGGGATTTCGTGTCGGTGGCTGCGCCGAACCGGCAGGTACCACAGGAGGCCGACTTCCGTCGTAGGCCGAATCTCGCACGTGATGGACAGGAGGCTGAGGTGGCCGAGACGACGATGGTGGCCGAGGTGATGGCCGAGCTGGCCGAGCTCGAGGATCCGAAAACACGCGAGGTGAACGAGAAACACGGTGACGATCACGGTGTGAACCTCAGCAAGCTGCGCGTGCTCGCGAAGCGGCTGAAGACGCAGAAGGAACTCGCGTGCCAGCTCTGGGAGACGGATGACACCGCGGCGAGACTGCTGGCGATCCTGATCTGCCGCCCGACGGCGTTCGAGCGTGACGATTTGGACGTCATGCTGCGCGAGGCGCGCACCCCCAAGGTGCACGACTGGCTCGTGAACTACGTGGTGAAGAAGAACCCACACGCCGAAGAGCTGCGCCTGGCCTGGTCCGCCGATCCGGATCCAGTGGTCGCGAGTGCCGGCTGGGCGCTGACCACCGAACGCGTGACAAAGAAGCCCGAGGGCCTTGACCTCGCGGGACTGCTCGATGTCATCGAGGCAAAGATGAAACACGCCCCGGATCGCCTGCAGTGGGCGATGAACCACTGCCTGGCTCAGATCGGGATCGAATACGCCGAGCACCGCACCCGTGCAATCGACATCGGTGAGCGCCTGGAGGCGCTCAAGGACTACCCGACTTCCCCGGGCTGCACATCTCCGTTCGCGCCCATCTGGATCACCGAGATGGTGCGCCGACAGCACGATAAGTAGGAAGGTTCGCGCTCACGCTCGTGCCGCCACGCGGCAGCGCGGTCACAGCGGTGACAAGGCGGTTCGACCTAACCGACCCGCATTGGGCGACGTGCGAAACGCAGAACAGCGGGCGGCCTCCCAAGGGGGACCGCCCGCTGGCTGTTGCCATCACTGGACCTGGGAAGCAGGTATCAGAGCTCCGACGCGGGAACGCCCACACCCAGGATCGTCGGTTCGGCGGCCGGTTCCGCGGCGGGCTTCCGCTGCGTCAGGGATGCCGCGTGCGTGTGCGTCTGGCCGCCGTCGGCCGCCGCCGCCCCACCCACCGTGGATTCGTGCCGCTCGATCCTGCTCTCGTCCGCCGTGCCCTGGGCGAGGCTGGCCGCGCGGCGCTTGCGGGGACGCCGTACTGTGCCGCTGGCCGGTGGCAGCTGGCCGCCTGGGCGCCCGGGCGGCACCTGGGCCTGTTCCCCCGCCTTCTCCGTAGTCTTGGCCTGCTCCCGCTGTGCCGCCGGCTCAGCCGTTCCGGCTTCCGCTTCCACGGGGAACCTGCTGAAAGCCGCAGTCAGGCTTTCCAGGGTGAGCGTCGGCTCCTCCCGCTGTGCCGCCATCGCATGCTCGCCGCGCGGCAGCTCAACAGTCTCCCCGCCGATGGTGAGCACCTCGGGCAGCCGGGCCTTTCCGCCGGTTCCGGCGTCAGGCGCTGAGGAGGCGGCCGGGGCTGCCGGGGCGCCTTCCGGGTGGGCAGCATGTTCCTGGGCCTCGTGCGCGGCGTGGGCGGCGGCAGCGATGTTGGCCAGCGCGGCACGGGTCGCCTGCGCGCGCGCCTGGCGGGCCGCGTCGTCGTCCGGCTTGTGCTCCTCCGCCACAGCGGCAGCCTCCGGCTGCTGGGCCTCCTTGCCGCGGCGGTTGCGCTTGCGTTCGCTGCGGGACTGCTTCTCCTGGCGCAGGTGCTGCTCGCGGTTCTCGGAGGCCACGGCACGGGCGTGTCGGTGCTCCACGGGCTCGTCATGCGTGATGACGCCGCGGCCGGCACAGGTTTCGCAGGCCTCGCTGAAGACTTCGAGCAGTCCCGTGCCCATCCGCTTGCGCGTCATCTGGACCAGGCCCAGGGAGGTGACCTCGGCCACCTGGTGCTTGGTGCGGTCCCGGCCCAGGCATTCAACCAGCCGCCGCAGCACCAGCTCGCGGTTGGACTCGAGGACCATATCGATGAAGTCGATTACGATGATGCCGCCGATATCCCGCAGCCGCAGCTGGCGGACAATCTCCTCGGCCGCCTCCAGGTTGTTCTTGGTGACGGTTTCCTCGAGGTTGCCACCGCTGCCGGTGAACTTGCCGGTATTGACGTCCACCACGGTCATGGCTTCGGTGCGGTCGATGACCAGCGATCCGCCGGAGGGCAGGAAGACCTTCCGGTCCAGCGCCTTGCTGATCTGCTCATCGATGCGGCTGGCGGCGAAAATATCCTCGTCCTTGGTCCACTTCTCCAGCCGCTCCACCAGGTCGGGGGCCACATAGGTCACGTAGGCCTCGATCGTGTCCCATGCCTCTTCGCCGGAGACAATCAGCTTGGAGAAGTCCTCGTTGAAGACGTCGCGGACCACCTTGATGGTCAGGTCCGGCTCACCGTACAGCAGTTCGGGGGCCAGCGTCTTGGTGGAGTTGGCCTTGCGCTCGATCTCTTCCCACTGCGCCCGCAGCCGGTTGATGTCGTGGGTGAGTTCTTCCTCGCTGGCGCCCTCGGCGGCCGTGCGGACAATGACGCCGGCGTTCTCCGGCAGGCGGTCCTTCAGGATCTTCTTCAGCCGGTTGCGTTCGACGTCGGGAAGCTTCCTGGAGATACCCGTCATCGAGCCGCCCGGAACGTACACCAGGTAGCGCCCGGGCAGTGAAATCTGGCTGGTCAGACGGGCGCCCTTGTGGCCCACCGGATCCTTGGTGACCTGCACAAGGACCGAATCGCCGGACTTGAGCGCCAGTTCGATCCGGCGCGGCTGCCCGTCCAGGTTGGCCGCGTCCCAGTTCACTTCGCCGGCGTACAGCACGGCGTTGCGTCCGCGTCCGATGTCGATGAACGCGGCCTCCATGCTGGGCAGCACATTCTGCACCTTGCCCACGTAGACGTTGCCGATCAGCGAATCCTGCTGCGTCTTGGAAACGAAATGCTCGGCCAGCACCCCGTCCTCCAGCACGCCGATCTGGATCCTGTCGGCGCGCTGGCGCACCACCATCTGGCGGTCCACGGACTCGCGCCGGGCCAGGAACTCCGCCTCGGTGATCACCTGGCGCCGGCGGCCCGACTCACGGGACTCGCGGCGGCGCTGCTTCTTGGCCTCCAGCCTGGTCGATCCCTTGACGCCTGCCACCCGGCTCGACGCAGGGGCCTCGGCGTGCTGCCGCGGAGCCCGCACGCGGGTCACCGTGTTCGGCGGATCGTCGTCGTGGCCGCCGGTCAGTTCCAGGTCCTGGTCTCCGCGGCGCCGGCGGCGCCGGCGGCGGGAGGTGACGCCTTCTTCGGCGGCTTCCTGCTCGTCGGGGCTGCCTTCCGGCTCCTCGATGGCTGCGACGGCTTCCGTGCCGGCCTCGCCGCGGCGCCCTCCGCGACCCCGGCGATTACGACGGCCGCGCGCGCCTTCCGCCTCTTCCTCGGCTTCTTCCTCAGCCGGTTTGGCGGAAGGAACAGCGGCCTGGACGGCGCTCAGATCGGGGGCATGGAACAGCAGGGATACTGGGGATTCGGGAATGGCGAAGGGGTTGAGGCTTTGGACGAACTCCTGCTTACCGGCGGGCTTCTCCTCCGTGGGCGTCTCCCCGCCCGCTTCGGCTGAGTCCGCTTCGGCGGTAACCGGTGCCGGCGCTTCCTGAACCGTATCTTCGGCCGCGGCCGCGGTGGCGCCGGCTTCCTCCGACGGACCCTCCGCCTCGGCAGCCTTGCGGCGACGGGCAGGCCGACGCTTCGACGCCGGCGGTACTGCCGGCTCCGTGCCGGCTGCCGGGGCCTCTTCCGAGGCCACATCCTCCGAAGCCGCTTCCTCGGAAACTGCCTCCTGAGGAGTCAGTCCGTCAACGATCACTGCCCCGGACTTCTCCGCCGCGGTCGTCCGGGCACGGGTGGTGCGGCGCACCGTCCGTTTCGGGGCCGGCTCTTCCTGCTCCGGCTCTTCCTGCCCGGACTGCATCTGCTCGTAGTGGGCTTCGGCCAGTTCGACAGCCTCACGGATCACGCGTCCCACCGCATCCGCAGGTTGTTCCCCGCCGGTCCCGCCGGCCGCGGACGGCTCCGGTCCAGCTGCGGCGGGGGCCGACGTCGTTGTCCGGCGCCGGGTGGTCCGCCGGACCGTCCGCTTCAGCGCCTCTGCGTCGGTATCGGTGGCGGCCGGGTCCGCGGCCTGCGCTTCGGCTGCCGGGGACACCGGCTGGGATTCCGCCGGTGCTTCTGTACCAGCGGGTACTTCTGTATCAACAGCTTCCAACTGTTCGCCGGATGCTGCAGTTGTCTCGTTATTTTCCATATGTGGCTATACTCCAGCCCTTGCGGCACCGTCCACATCCCGGTGCCCTCGGGGGCAGTTATGCCGGCTGTCCGCGGGCCCTGGGCCGCACGTCAGCCGGAAGACGTATTTGTGTCATCCGAGGTCGCGCCAGCTGTGGGGCGCGGCATCACTCGAAGACCAGCGGCGCTTTTCCTGCTGCCGTAATTTCTGTCTTCGGCAGTTCCAGCGGCGGATTCCGCACCCCCATCCGGATGATGGGCTCATCGTGCGGGAAGCATCGCCGTCGAAGCCGGAAGCCTGTCGCTGGACCAATAACGGAATGTGGTTCCGTCACCAGCCACAGTCATTGTCTCATACAGCCGGAAACCTGCACGGGATCTGCCCGGTCTACAATCGAGGAACGGCTACGAATGGTCAAGGAGGTTAGGTGAAAAACAATGCGCCCGGCGGAATGACGGCCCCGAATCCGGCTCCGGCCGAAAGTGTCCGTCCTGCCGGCGCGGGCTTCGCGAAACCCCGTACCTTCGGCATCGTGCTGCTGATCACCGGCGTCGTCGGATGGCTGGCTTCCGGGATCCTGGTCCTGGAGCGGCTTGCCGTCTATGCGGATCCGGGCCACGTCACCAGCTGCGATGTGAATCCGTTCGTCTCCTGCGGCGCGGTCTTCCAGACCTGGCAGGCATCGCTCTTCGGCTTTCCGAATCCGCTGATCGGAATCGTCGCCTTCGCAGTGCCCATCACGACGGCGATGGCCCTCCTTGGCGGCGCGCAGTTCCGCCGTTGGTACTGGATCGGCCTGCAGGCCGGCGTCACTCTGGGCTTCGCCTTCGTCGTCTGGCTCTGGAGCCAGGCGCTGTTCGATATCTATATCCTCTGCATCTACTGCATGGTCGTGTGGGCGGCCATGATCCCCCTGTTCGTCCTGACGACGATCCGGAACCTGGCCCACGGCGTCATCAAGGCACCGGCAGGACTGGTTAACGTCCTGTCCGACTGGGCGTGGATGATCGTCGTGCTGCTGTGGGTCGGCACCGCCGCATCGGTCTTCTTCCGCTTCATCAACGCGTTCATCGGCGTCTGACGGCGGGCAGAATCACGCAGGGGCCCGCATCACCGGTGTGATGCGGGCCCCTGCGTATGGTGCCTCGACTGCCGGTTCCGGCAGCGCCGCCGGCTACTGGAACCAGATCTTGATCTCCCGCTCGGCGGACTCGGGCGAATCCGAACCATGCACCAGGTTCTGCTGGACCTTCAGGCCCCAGTCCCGGCCGAAGTCGCCGCGGATGGTGCCCGGTGCCGCCGTCGTCGGATCAGTGGTGCCGGCCAGCGAGCGGAAGCCTTCGATCACGCGCTGCCCCTCGAAGACGGCAGCCACGAGGGGGCCGCTGAGCATGAACTCCACCAGCGGCTCGTAGAAGGGCTTGCCCGCGTGCTCGGCGTAGTGCTCTTCGAGCAGTTCGCGGGTAGCGGTCATCAGCTTGAGTTCCACCAGCTTGTAGCCCTTGGCCTCGATCCGTCCCATGATGCTTCCGGTCAGGTTCCTTGCCACGCCATCCGGCTTGATCAGCACTAGGGTGCGCTCAATGCTCACAGTTGCTCCTTGTCTTCCGAGATCGTCATCCGTTCCTTAGCCTACTGCTTGCTCAGCTGCCGTCCGCTTCCGGCTCCGGGTTATTGCCCGGCTGGGGATTGCTGCGCTCCCATGCCGCCTGTTCCCGATCCCGGCGGGCGTTCTCGCGGTCCAGCCGTCCGCCGGTGCGCAGCCCGTACCACCAGGCCGCGGCGAACATCGCCCCGACGATGAACATCATCGATTCGACGAAACCCGTCGCGATCAGCACGAGCTGGAGGATCCAGCCGAGTGCGTAACCGAACGGCCGGGTCAGCAGCGCGCAGGAGATCACCAGAACGATGCTCAGCGCGATACCGGCGGTAAGGATCACCGGCTGGGGAATCCTGTCATCATGCAGTCCGAATGCCACCAGCGTGGCGAAGAAGACGACGAATGCCTCCAGGGTCAGCACCACGGAGGAAAACATCACCTTGATCGACCGGCGCTTTTTGGGCATATCGGGGCGCCATTCACGCTGCGCCTTGGTTAGCCGTGCCATCTGTGTCCCTAATTCCTAACTGTCCTGCGCCTATTTGCCCAACAGCGTCCGTGCCTCGGCGACCAGCGTGATGGATCCGGTGACCAGCACCCCGCCGGCCAGGTCATTGTTCTCTTCGGCCCGCGCCACGGCCCACTCGATGGCGTTGTCCAGCCTCGGCTCAGTGAAGACATTCTCCTCCGTGAAGCCCGCCGCCATGGCGTCCTCGGCCAGGTCCTCCGCCGGGATCGCCCGCGGCGAACCGGACTGGGTGACGCAGATCTCCTCCGCCAGTTCGCCCAGTTCTTCGCGCAGCACCTCGAGGATGCCGGAAGCGTCCTTCTCCTGCAGCACGCCCACCACGAGCACGAGCTTGCTCAAGTGGAAGGCCTCCTTGATTGCCCGGGCCGTGGCACGGATGCCGTCGGGATTGTGCGCCGCATCAACCAGGATGGTGGGCGCGGTACGCACCGTTTCCAGCCGCCCGGGCGAAGTGACGTTCCGGAAGGCCTCCCGCAGGACGTCGGCGTCCAGTTCCTTGGTCCCGCCGCCGAAGAACGCTTCCAGGGCCGCGACCGCCACGGCAGCGTTCTGTGCCTGGTGCTCGCCGTGCAGCGGCAGCAGCAGGTCCTCGTACCGGCCGGCCAGGCCCTGGATGGTCAGCAGCTGGCCGCCGACGGCCAGCGTCCTTTCCTCGACACCGAATTCGACGCCCTGGAACCGGAACGGCACGCCCACCTGGCGGGCCTTCTCCAGCAGCACCTGGGCGGCGTCGACGGGCTGGGCGGCGCTGACCAGGAAGCCGCCCTCCTTGATGATCCCGGCCTTCTCCAGCGCGATCTCCCCCGGGGTTTCCCCCAGCAGATCGGTGTGGTCCAGGGAGATCGGCGTGACGACGGCGACCTGCCCGTCGGCGACATTCGTGGCGTCGGTGATGCCGCCCAGGCCCACCTCGATGACCGCCACATCCACCGGTTCGTCGGCGAAGACGGCGAAACCCAGGATGGTGACCGCCTCGAAGTACGTCAGCCGGGGTTCCCCCGCAGCCTCCAGCTCGCCGTCGACCATCAGCAGGTAGGGGCGGATCTCGTCCCAGATCCGCACGAACGTTTCATCGCTGACCGGCTCGCCGTCAATGCAGATGCGTTCGGTCACCTTGGACAGGTGCGGACTGGTGTACCGGCCGGTGCGCAGCCCGTGGGCGCGCAGGCCGGCCTCGATCATCCGTGCGGTCGAGGTCTTGCCGTTGGTGCCGGTGATGTGGATGACCGGGTAGGCCTTGTTCGGCTCCCCCAGGATTTCCATCGCCCGGAACAGCGGAGCCATGCGCGGCTCCATCTTGTTCTCCGGCGCCCGGCCCAGCAGCTCAGCGTAGACGCTCTCCACGGAGAACGACGCATCGCTCAGGCCGCTCATCGCTTCTCCACCGTGACTGCGAATTCCTCGCCCGCGCCGTCGGCCGTCAGCACCAGGTCGTCGGTAAGGGTTTCGGCACGGACCAGGTCCGCGTTGGCTTCCAAGGCGGCAACCGCTTCGGCGGAAGCGGACACGGTCGTTCGGATCCGGTCGCTGATGTGCAGATCCGCGTCGCGGCGCGCCTGCTGGATGGCGCGGATAGCATCGCGCGCCACGCCCTCGGCCGCCAGTTCCGCGGAGACTTCGGTGTCGAGCACCACAAAGCCGCCTCCCGGCAGAACGCTGACAGCACGGGCTGCTCCGCCGCCGTCGTTCGCCACCACCGTCTCCAGTGTGTATTCCTGCGGCTCCAGCGCCAGGCCGCCGGCGGTAACGTTTCCGGCGTCGTCCACGGACCAGTCCCCGGATTTGGAGGCCTTGATGGCCGTCTGCACATTCTTGCCCAGGCGCGGGCCCGCTGCGCGGGCATTCACCACCAGTTTCTGGCTGATACCGAACTCCTCCGGCTCCGCAGCCGCCGCATCCACCAGGCGGACGCTCTTGATGTTCAGTTCATCGGCGATGATCGCCTGGAAATTGCCGGACAATTTGTCCGCACCGGGTGCGACGACGGTCAGCTCCTGCAGCGGCAGGCGCACCCTCAGGTTCGCGCCCTTGCGCAGGCTGGAACCGACCGAGCAGATGGTGCGGGTGCGGTCCATCTGCTCGACCAGTTCGGGCAGCGCCGGGAAGGCGTCCGCGTCCGGCCAGTCCGACAGGTGGACGGAACGGCCGCCGGTTAGGCCGCGCCAGATCTCCTCGCTCACCATCGGCAGCAGCGGCGCGGCCACCCGGCACACGGTCTCCAGCGCCGTGTAGAGCACGTCGAAGGCGGACTCGTCCTCGTCGAAGAAGCGCTGGCGGCTGCGCCGCACGAACCAGTTCGTGAGCATGTCCAGGTAGTTGCGCAGCGCATCACAGGCGCCGCTGACATCGAAGCTGTCCAGCGAGGCGGTGACGCTGCGGACCAGGTCCCCGGTGTTGGCCAGCAGGTAGTTGTCCAGCGGTTCCTCGGCGGTGAACCGCTGCTTCGCCTCGTAGCCGGCTCCGCCGTTGGCGGCGTTCGTGTAGAGGCTGAAGAAGTGCCACACGTTCCACAGCGGCAGGATGACCTGGCGGACGCCGTCGCGGATGCCCTGTTCGGTGACGACCAGGTTGCCGCCGCGCAGGATCGGCGAGGACATCAGGAACCAGCGCATGGCGTCAGAGCCGTCCCGGTCCAGCACCTCGGACACGTCCGGGTAGTTGCGCAGGCTCTTGGACATCTTCTGGCCGTCGGAGCCCAGCACAATGCCGTGGCTGATGACGTTGCGGAAGGCGGGCCGGTCGAACAGCGCGGTGGCCAGAACATGCAGGGTGTAGAACCAGCCGCGGGTCTGGCCGATGTACTCCACGATGAAGTCGCCCGGGTTATGACTCTCAAACCACCCCTGATTCTCCATCGGGTAATGCACCTGCGCATACGGCATGGACCCGGAGTCAAACCACACGTCCAGCACGTCCGGGACGCGGCGCATGGTGGACTTGCCGGTCGGATCGTCCGGATTGGGCCGGGTCAGCTCGTCGATGAACGGGCGGTGCAGGTCCGGCTGGCCCTCGTGGTTGAGCGGGAGCCGGCCGAAGTCCGCCTCCAGTTCCGCCAGCGAACCGTAGACATCCGTGCGCGGGTAGTTGGGGTCGTCGGACTGCCACACCGGGATGGGGCTGCCCCAGTAGCGGTTGCGGCTGATGGACCAGTCGCGGGCGTTTTCCAGCCACTTACCGAACTGGCCGTCCTTGACGTTGCCGGGGATCCAGTTGATCTGCTGGTTCAGTTCGACCATCCGGTCCTTGATCTTGGTCACCTCGACGAACCAGGAGGAGACGGCGCGGTAGATCAGCGGGTTGCGGCAGCGCCAGCAGTGCGGGTAGGAGTGCTCGTAGCTGGCCTGGCGCACCAGCCGGCCGGCCGCCTTGAGCGCCTGGGTGATCGGCTTGTTGGCCTCGAAGACCTGCAGGCCGGCGATGGCCGCCAGCGGCCCCTCGGCGAAGAAGGGCAGGAACTTGGCGCCCTCGTCGACGGACAGGTTGACGGGGATGCCGTACTGCTCGCAGACCTTCTGGTCGTCCTCGCCGTAGGCGGGAGCCTGGTGCACAATGCCGGTGCCGTCAGTGGTTGTGACATAGTCGGCCACCAGGAGCTGCCAGGCGTTTTCGGTGCCCCACTTTTCGGCGTCGGCAAAGTAGTCCCACAGCCGCTGGTAGCGGATGCCTTCCAGTTCCTTGCCGGTGTAGGTGCCGACGACGCCGGCCTTCGCCTCCTCCGCGGATGTGTAGCCCAGGTCCTTGGCGTGGGAGCCGACCAGCTCCTCGGCGATCAGGTACCGGGTCGCGGCGCGGTCCTCGACGCCGTGCAGCGCGTCCTGGGGGCCCGCCTGGACCACGGCGTAGCTGATGTCGGGTCCGACGGCGAGCGCCGAGTTGGTGGGCAGGGTCCAGGGCGTGGTGGTCCAGGCCAGGGCGTTGACGCCGGCCAGCTCCCGGCTGAGGTCGCTGTCCCCGGCCAGCAGCGGGAAGGTGACCGTGACGGTCTGGTCCTGGCGGTTCTTGTAGACGTCGTCATCCATGCGCAGCTCATGGTTGGACAGCGGCGTCTCGTCCTTCCAGCAATACGGCAGCACGCGGTAGCCGCTGTAGGTCAGGCCCTTCTCGTATAGGGTCTTGAAGGCCCAGAGCACGGACTCCATGTACTCGATGTTGAGCGTCTTGTAGTCGTTCTCGAAGTCCACCCAGCGGGCTTGGCGGGTGACGTAGGTCTTCCACTCTTCGGTGTACTTGAGCACGGAGGAACGGCAGGCGTCGTTGAACTTGTCGATGCCCATGGCCTCGATGTGGGCCTTGTCGCTCATGCCCAGTTGCTTCATGGCTTCCAGTTCGGCGGGCAGGCCGTGCGTGTCCCAGCCGAAGCGGCGCTCGACCCGGCGTCCGCGCTGGGTCTGGTAGCGGGCCACCAGATCCTTGACGTAGCCGGTGAGCAGGTGTCCGTAATGCGGCAGGCCGTTGGCAAAGGGCGGGCCGTCGTAGAAGACGAATTCGTTGGAGCCGTTGTCGCCGGCGGAACGCTGGTCGATGCTGGCCTGGAAAGTGCCGTCCGCGTCCCAGTACTTCAGGACGCGCTCTTCGATTTCCGGGAAACGGGGCGAGGCGGAAGAGCCCGCTGCGGAGGAGGCTGCGGTCGTGGCCTTGGGATAGATCTGGGGCATGTTCGTCATCCTGTAAGAAACGCGTATAACAATCCGGGATTGCAGGATGCGAGGGCGTGTTCCTGTTGTACGGCTTCCCAGCCGCTCCGCGGAACCCGCGGTACCACCTCACTTGCCGCCGTCGCCGCCGGTCCGCAGCGGAACAGGTTCCGCCAAGACCGGGCAGCGCAGCTGCCGCTCATTGACTGCTGTGACGGGCGTACCCGTCCGGTTCTACTGGGCGGCACATGTGCCGGGCCTGCGTCTGCAGCGCGCCGCTGTTCTTCCGGAAGCTCGCCGGTGATGGCCGGGTCAAAGCTGCTTCCCTCAGTTTATGGGACAGTCAACCAGGTTGTCGAAACCGACGGCGGCACCAGGCTACTGCGTGCTGCGGATGAGCTTGTGCGGCGCGGCCTGCGCCACGGGCTTCACCACGATCTGGTCCAGGTTCACGTGGTGGGGAAGGTTGAGAGAGTAGGCGATCACATCGGCGATGTCCTCGGCCCGGAGCGGCTTTTCCACCCCCGCGTACACCCTGTCCGCAGCCGCCTGGTCTCCACCCAGACGGTTGAGGGAGAACTCCTCGGTGTGGACCATGCCCGGAGCGACCTCGATGACGCGCACATTGTGCTCGGCTTCCTCCAGGCGCAACGTAGCCGCCATGGCCCGCTCGGCATGCTTGGCGGCAACATACCCGCCGCCGCCCTCATACGGAACCAGGCCGGCAATCGAGGTCAGGAAGAGCACGCTGCCCTCGCCGTTGCCGCGCAGGGCAGGAAGGAAGCCCTGCGTCACCCGCAGCGCACCGAGGACGTTGACCTGGTACATCCAGTCCCAGTCCTCGAATTTTCCGTCAAGCACGGAATCGACGCCGAAGGCCCCGCCGGCGTTATTGACCAGGGCATCGATCCCCCCGCCGGCCAGCACCTCGCGTACGAGGTTGTCCACCGACGCCTGGTCGGTCACGTCGGCCGCGATGGCGCGGGCCCCGGTTTCCGCGGTGAGCGCCTCAAGCCGGTCGGCCCGGCGCGCCACAGCGGTCACGTCCCAGCCGGAGGTCCGCAGCGCCCGCACAGTGGCCGCGCCGATTCCTGAACTTGCTCCTGTTACTACTGCGCGCTTGGTCATGGGGCTCACAATACTGAGCCTGGGAGGCTAAGCCGAACCGGTGAGGTAATTGAGTAACACAACGGCGTGGTTGATGGCGGGGTCCTTCGCCGCATATACCAAGGTGACCGTCTCCTGGCTCTCGCCCAGCTCCACAAGCTGCTGGACGGCGTCGTTCCCGTCGAGTTCCTGCTCATAGTCGGCGGTGAAGCGTTCGAAGCGTTCAGGCTTGTGGTCGAACGCCTTCCTCAGGTCCGGTGAGGGCGCAACGTCCTTCAGCCACAGGTCCAGCGCCGCGTCCTCCTTGGCCAGGCCGCGCGGCCAGAGCCGGTCCACCAGGACCCGGCAACCGTCGTCGTTCGCTGGCGGGTCATAGACCCGCTTGATCCGGAAATGGCCCATACCGGGCAGTCTAGTCCTGTTGCATGAAAGAATGAGCCCCATGGCTGAACAGAACCCGGGCACAGACACGCCCGCTTCCGAATCCGTGACCGTTTCCGTGCCCGAAAAGCCGGCGCTTGAGGGACTCGAGGCTGCCCTCACCCGGCGCTGGCGCCAGGACGGCACCTACAAGTTCAACCCGAAGACGACCCGGTCCGAGGTCTACTCCATCGACACTCCCCCGCCGACGGCTTCCGGCTCGCTCCACGTCGGCCACATGTTCTCCTACACGCAGACCGACGTGCTGGCCCGCTACCAGCGGATGAGCGGCAAGAATGTGTTCTATCCGATGGGCTGGGATGACAACGGCCTGCCCACCGAACGCCGTGTGCAGAACTACTTCGGCGTCCGCTGCGATCCCTCCCTGCCTTACAACCCGGACTACCGCCCGCCGGCCACGCCGGCGAAGAACGAGCGCGACTTCGACCAGGTTTCCCGCCGCAACTTCATTGAACTGTGCGAGGAACTGGCTGTCGAGGATGAGAAGGTCTTCGAGGACCTGTTCAGCACCCTGGGCCTGTCGGTCGACTGGGACCTGACCTACCGCACCATCGACAGCACCTCGCGGGCCGTGAGCCAGCGCGCCTTCCTGGCGAACCTGGCCGCCGGGGACGCCTACATGTCCGAGGCCCCGACCCTCTGGGACGTCACCTTCCGCACCGCCGTCGCCCAGGCTGAACTCGAGGACCGCGAGCGTCCGGGCGCCTACCACCGCATCAGCTTCCACCGGCATGACGGCCGCAAGGTCTTCATCGAAACTACCCGGCCCGAACTGCTGGCAGCGTGCGTGGCCCTGGTGGCCCATCCCGACGACGAGCGCTATCAGCCGCTGTTCGGCCAGACCGTCACCTCACCGCTGTACGGCGTGGAGGTCCCAGTCATGGCCCATCCGCTGGCCAAGCCGGACAAGGGTACGGGCATCGCCATGATCTGTACCTTCGGCGACCTGACCGACGTGACCTGGTGGCGTGAACTGAACCTGCCGACCCGGGCGATCGTGGGCCGCGACGGCCGGATCATCGGCGAAACACCGGAATGGATCCAGGGCGCCGCGGCCGCCGAAAACTACGCGGCGATTGCCGGCAAGACCGTCTTCAGCGCCAAGGAAGCGGTCGTGGAACTGCTGCGCGCCAGCGGCGAACTGGACGGCGAGCCCAAACCGATCGTGCACCCGGTGAACTTCTACGAGAAGGGCGACAAGCCGCTCGAGGTCGTCACCAGCCGGCAGTGGTACATCCGCAACGGCGGCCGGGACACGGACCGCCGGGAGCGCCTGGTGTCCCGCGGCCGGGACATCGATTTCCACCCGGCGTTCATGCGGTCCCGCTACGAGAACTGGGTCGAGGGGCTCAACGGCGACTGGCTGATCTCCCGCCAGCGGTTCTTCGGCGTGCCGATTCCGGTCTGGTACCCGATCGATGCCTCCGGGAACCCGGACTACGACAACCCCATCCTGCCCTCCGACGGGATGCTGCCGGTCGACCCCGCGGGCGAACCCGCACCGGGCTTCGAGGAATCCCAGCGCAACCAGCCCGGCGGCTTCACCGGCGATCCGGATGTCCTGGATACATGGGCAACCTCCTCGCTCACCCCGCAGATCGTCGGCGGCTGGGGCCGCGACGAGGAACTCTTCGGCAAGGTCTTCCCGTTCGATCTGCGCCCGCAGGGGCACGACATCATCCGGACCTGGCTGTTCTCCTCGGTGGTCCGCGGCGATGCCCTCCAGAAGACGGCGCCGTGGAACCACGCCGCGATTTCCGGCTGGATCCTGGACCCGGACCGCAAGAAGATGTCCAAGTCCAAGGGCAACGTGGTCGTCCCGACCGATGTCCTGAACGAATACGGCTCCGATGCCGTGCGCTACTGGGCGGCCTCCGCCAAGCTGGGCGCGGACACCGCCTACGAAATCGGCCAGATGAAGATCGGCCGGCGTCTGGCCATCAAGCTGCTCAATGCGTCGAAGTTTGTACTGAACCTCGGGGCCACCGCGGATTCGGTGCTCACGGCCGCCAATGCAACAGTGGTCACCAATCCCCTGGATCTGGCCCTGCTCGCACAGCTTGCCGAGGTGGTCGAACAGTCCACCAAGGCCTTCGAAGGCTATGACTACGCCCGGGCCCTGCAGATCACCGAAAGCTTTTTCTGGTCGTTCACCGATGACTATGTCGAGCTGATCAAGGACCGCGCCTACGGCGCCGCCGGCGAGGCCGAGCAGGCCTCCGTCCTGGCCGCCCTGGCCACCACCCTCGACGCGCTGCTGCGGCTCTTCGCCCCGTTCCTGCCCTTCGCCACCGAGGAGGTCTGGAGCTGGTGGCGTGCCGGTTCCGTCCACCGGGCGCAGTGGCCGACGGCGGCGGTCCTGGCCCCGGTGGCTGCCGGCGCCGATACCGCCATGCTCGCTTCCGTGGGCCAGGCACTCGGCGGCATCCGCAAGGCCAAGTCCGAGGCCAAGGTCAAGCAGCGCACGGAGGTCCTGACCGCGACCATCAATGCTCCCGCCGACGTGCTCCAGCAGCTGAAGGCCGGCCTGGGCGACCTGAAGGCCGCCGGCAATGCCAGGGAACTGAATCTGGTCGAAGCCGACGGCGAGCTCACTGTCACCGCCGTTGAGCTGGCCGCGCCGGAGGAACCGGCCAAGGCCTAGCCTGCAGGTTCTGCCGCACCTCCCCGGCTGCGCCGGTCCGGAGCCGTTGCTCCGGACCGGCGCGGCTCCAGGCGGGCGCAGCAGTGGGGCCCGTCCGGGTCGGGGACCACCAAATGCGCCGAATCGCCGGAGCCTTCAACCGCACCCTGCAGCAACCCGGCATTCAAAGCACAGACAACCTCCGAATGGTTGCGGGAAAGACGGTGGAACGGGCAGTTGCCCAGCATGTAGCCGCCGTCTTCGCGCGGTATGGGTTCGTACCCGTTCGCCTCCAGCGCGGCAATCAGATCTTCCGCTTCCTGCCCCAGCGTGACGCCAGCGTCGTGCGCCAGGCGCTCCATGGCCGCCTGCACGTTACCGCCGGTCCGCATGGTTTCCTCGATGGCTGCCGCCATGAGTTCGGCGGCCAGATCGTAGCGCCGCTGGGGAACCGAAACGGCAATCTCGCTCTCGGACGGGCGGTACAGCTTGGACGGCCTCCCCGAGCCCGGGCCCTTCCTGCCGCCCAGTTTACGGAACTCCACCGCCAGCAGGCCCTCCTGGACCAGCTTGTCCAGGTGGAATGACGCGGTACTGCGGGGCATGCCAAGCGCAGCCGCCGCATCATCCCGGCTCACCGCTGCCTCGCTCCTGCGCACAAAGGCGTATAGGGTGCGCCGCGCAGGATCGTCCAGGCTGCGCACGGCGGAAATCGCCCGCCGCCTCGGAATGCTCATCGCATCGACCCATCTCTAAAAACAAAGACCATTGCTTAAAGTATCCCACGCTTCTAAAATCAAACTTACAAGATTTTAGAAAGGGTGAGGGAAATGTCAACCTTCTCACAACGGATTCCGCAGCGCCTGATGCACCGCACGCATGGCGGTACGGCGGCTGCATCACCGACCCTGCAGGCCTACCACCTGCTGCGAACAGTCTTTGTCGTCGCTCCGATCCTTTTCGGATTGGACAAGTTCACGAACCTGCTGACGGACTGGACCCAGTACCTGGCGCCGCTGGCCACCCAGATTGTGCCGATTCAGCCCCAGACCTTCATGTACATTGTCGGTGCGGTTGAGATCATTGCCGGCCTGTTGGTGCTGGTGAGGCCGAAATGGGGTGCATTGGTCGTAGCCCTTTGGCTGGCCGGCATCATCACCAACTTCCTGGTCCTGGGCAGCTTCTTCGATGTAGCGCTGCGCGACTTCGGCCTGCTCGTGGCGGCACTGGCACTGTTCCGGCTGGCCACCGCCTATGGCCCGCGGCGGCGGAACGCGGCCGATTGAGGAGAAACAAACCGGCTGAGGCAGAAGGATTAAAAAGGGGAAGCCCCTTCAGCGTATTGCCGTTGGAGGGGCTTCGACTTTTCGATCCAGGTGTGACGATCCTGGGTCTATCGCGAACTCCTCAGATCTTCAGGTCTTCCTGTCGCGTCACCGACTGGTGCAAGTGGACGAATCCACTTCTAATCTCTGAATCTTTGGTGTTCGTTTGCGCATTCCTTACGGAATGCGTATATCTATTGTTGCTCCCGCACCGCGGACATACAAGGGGTCGGCGCAGGAAATTTTCATTCCGCGCCGGCCCCTTGCGGCACCGCTCACTGCGGGCCGTGAAAACTAGTCGAACTGCGGGCTTGACGTCCGGGAACGCTTGAGCTCGAAGAATTCGGGGAACTCCGCCAGGGCCAGCGCGCCGTCGAAAATCCGGCCGGCGTCCTCTCCGCGCGGAATACGCGTCAGCACCGGGCCGAAGAAAGCGGTGCCGTTGAATGCGACAACGGGAGTTCCGACGTCGTCCCCCACCTTGTCGATGGCCTGCTGGTGGGAGGCACGCAGCTGGGCATCATACTCCGTGCCCGTGGCGTAGCCGGCCAGCTCCGCCGGCAAGCCGACCTCATCGAGTGCCTCCTTGATGACCAGGTCGAGATCCTCGTAACCGCCTGGGTGGATGCGGTTGCCCATGGCATCGTAGAGCTTCTTCACGAACTGCGGACCGTGCAGTTCACTGGCCGCGATGATGACCCGTACCGGACCCCAGGCGCGGTCCATCAGTGCGCGGTAATCCTCCGGCAGGTCCCGCCCTTCATTCAGGACCGACAGGCTCATGACGTGCCAGTCCACGGAAATATCCCGCACCTGCTCGACCTCGCCGATCCAGCGGGAGGTAATCCAGGCGAAAGGACACACCGGATCGAACCAGAAGTCCGCCTTACCCTGTACGGAACCTGTTTGCGTCATAGTTCTGTTTCCTTTCAATCGCGCCGCGGGCAGCTGGGGCTACTGCCCCGCATAGGTGTCACGGCCCTGCTTATGGTTGATCACCACAGCGCCGAACATCTTGTCCTGCCACGCCTGGTACCAGCCGGACGTGCTGTCGAACAGCGGGGACAGGAGAAAGAGGATGTTGCCGATGCCGGCTGTCACCACGCCGACGACATACACAACCAGGAAGCGCAGGAAAATCTTCCCCCAGCCGAGCGGCTGGCCGGTCTCTGCGGACACCAGGCGCAGGCCGAAGATGGCGTAGCCGATCGACTTCCCTTTGACAGCCAGCCACCACCAGAAAAAGATGCCGACGGCGATCGACAGTACGGCCGCGATGCCGAAGGACAAGAAGGCTGCGCCTAACAGTTCGGCCGCCTGGCTGTCCGTCAGCTGGTTGCTCGATGTGGTGGCCACGGACGCAATCGCGCTGAACATCGGAATCATGGACAGGACAACGACGAGCGTTGCGGGCACCGAGAGGATCACCCACTCGACGAGCTGAGCGCCGATCTGCGTTCCGGCACCGGTGGGGGCCGCGCCCTGGAGCGCAGGATGATAGGCCGGGCCGCCTGCGTAGTTCACATAGCCGGGCTGGGCGTACTGGTTCTGGCCGTACTGCTGCTGGCCGTACCGCTGGCCGGGACGCTGCTGTGCTTCGTCGTTCCCGCGCGGGTTGCCGGAGCCGGGCGGATGTGGATAGTCGGACATACGGATCCTTCCAATGCAACGAAACCTGCAGGCCCATCAAGCATCAACCATCGCCGGACGCAGGCCGTGCGCGGGCGGACGAACTATGTGCCTTCCGGGCAGCGTCGCAGCCGGCGGCGGATTCGGATATCAGGCGGACTTGTTGCGGCGTTTGGCCACTACATCGTGGGAGATCAGCGTCGGTTCGGCCAGCTTGTTGACCACATCAGCACTGATGACTACGGCGGCGATGTCTTCGCGGCTGGGCAGATCGAACATCACCGGAAGCAGTACTTCCTCCAGGATGGCCCTCAATCCGCGGGCGCCGGTGCCGCGCTCGAGCGCCTGGTCGGCGATCGCTTCCAGCGCGTCCTTGTCGAAGGACAACTCGACGCCGTCCAGCCGGAACATCTTCTGGTACTGCTTGATCAGGGCGTTCTTCGGCTCGGTCAGGATCTGGATCAGCGCGGAGCGGTCGAGGTTGGACACGGTCGTGATGACCGGAAGGCGGCCGATGAATTCGGGGATCAGGCCGAACTTGAGCAGGTCTTCCGGCATGACGTCACCGTAGCTGCTCTCCTCCTTCTTCAGGGCACTGAGCGGAGCGCCGAAACCGATGCCCTTCTTGCCGGAGCGGGAGCCAATGATCTCCTCCAGCCCGGCAAACGCGCCGGCTACGATGAACAGCACGTTCGTCGTGTCGATCTGGATGAATTCCTGGTGCGGGTGCTTGCGCCCACCTTGGGGGGGAACGGAAGCGACGGTTCCTTCGAGGATCTTCAGCAGCGCCTGCTGGACGCCTTCACCGGAAACATCGCGGGTAATCGACGGGTTCTCGCTCTTGCGCGAAATCTTGTCGATCTCGTCAATGTAGATGATGCCCTGCTCAGCCTTCTTGACGTCGTAGTCCGCGGCCTGGATGAGCTTCAGCAGGATATTCTCGACGTCCTCGCCGACATAGCCGGCTTCCGTAAGAGCCGTGGCATCAGCGACCGCGAACGGAACGTTGAGGCGCCGGGCAAGGGTCTGTGCCAGATAGGTCTTTCCACAGCCGGTTGGGCCGATGAGGAGGATGTTCGACTTGGCAATCTCCACATCCTCGCTGCCGCCGTCGGAGAGGGTTCCCGACTTCGGTGCGTGGCCGGCCTGGATCCGCTTGTAGTGGTTGTAGACGGCAACTGCGAGGGACCGCTTGGCTGGTTCCTGCCCGATGACATATTCCTGCAGGAAGTCGAAGATCTCCCGCGGCTTGGGTAGCTCGAAGCTGCCAAGGTCCGCGACCTCGGAGAGTTCCTCTTCGATGATCTCGTTGCACAGGTCGATGCACTCGTCGCAAATATAGACCCCGGGGCCCGCGATCAGCTTGCGCACCTGCTTCTGGCTTTTGCCACAGAAAGAGCACTTGAGCAGGTCCGTGCTCTCACCTATGCGAGCCATGAGCGAAACCCCTAACTGGTTGTTGCATTTCGTAGTGGAACCGCGCCCCGGACAACCACAGCGGATTCGACTATTTCTACTGTAGGTCAGTTTTTGCCGAGGAACAGCAACCTGCGCCCCGCAGGCCAAGGATTACGTAACGGGACTACGCAACCGCGGGGCGCAGCGGTCCAACAGCAAACTGATGCTAGACCGTTACCCTACCAGCTAACTCTTGATGGCCGGCGTCTTGATCTTGCGCGGTGAAAGAACCTCGTCGATCAGGCCGTAGGCCTTGGCGTCCTCTGCGGTCAGGATCTTGTCCCGTTCGATGTCCGTGTTGATCTGGGCTGCTGTGCGTCCCGAGTGCTTGGCCAGCGTGTCCTCCAGCCAGGTCCGCATGCGCATGACCTCGTCTGCCTGGATAGCCAGGTCGGTGGCCTGGCCGCGGTCGCCGCCGGCCAGTGCCGGCTGGTGGATCAGGACGCGCGCGTTGGGCAGCGCAACCCGCTTGCCGGGCGCTCCTGCGGCCAGCAGCACCGCGGCCGCGCTGGCGGCCTGGCCCAGGCAAACCGTCTGGATCTCCGGACGGATGTACTGCATCGTGTCGTAGATCGCAGTCATCGCGGTGAAGGAGCCACCCGGGGAGTTGATGTAGATCGTGATGTCGCGGTCGGGATCGGTGGACTCCAGAACCAGCAGCTGCGCCATGACGTCGTCGGCCGAGGCATCATCGACCTGGACACCCAGGAAGATGATCCGGTCTTCAAACAGCTTGGTGTAGGGATCCTGCCGCTTGAAGCCATACGGGGTACGCTCTTCGAACTGCGGGAGCACGTAACGGCTGGAGGGCATGTTCGCAGCGAGGCTGCCGGCGGTGGAACCGAAATTGTAGTTCATTTCACTAACTCCTGATGGAAATCTGTGGCTATGCGTTCTTGCTGGAGTTCTGCGTTCCGCCGCCGCCGGACACCGAGCCCGCGTGTGCCGAGATCTTGTCAAAGAACCCGTACTCCAGCCCTTCCTCTGCGGTGAACCACTTGTCGCGGTCGTTGTCCTTGAGGATCTTGTCCACGGTTTGTCCGGTCTGCTGCGCAGTCAGTTCCGCCATGACCTGCTTCATGTGCAGGATCAGCTCCGCCTGGATACGGATATCCGAGGCGGTGCCGCCGATGCCGCCGGAGGGCTGGTGCATCAGGATGCGGGCGTGCGGGGTTGCATAGCGCTTGCCCTTGGTGCCGGAGGAGAGCAGGAACTGTCCCATCGACGCGGCCAGGCCGGTTGCCACAGTCACCACATCGTTCGGGATGAACTGCATCGTGTCATAAATGGCCATGCCGGCCGTCACGGATCCGCCCGGAGAGTTGATGTAGAGGTAGATATCCTTTTCCGGGTCCTCAGCGGAGAGCAGCAGCAGCTGGGAACAAATCGCGTTGGCGTTCTCATCACGCACCTCGGAGCCGAGCCAAATGATCCGCTCCTTGAGCAGCCGGTTGTAGATGTAGTCATCCCGGCTGGCGGCTTCCACAGTCGCCATCATTGGAGTGGCAGGTTCGTTTGACATTGAATGACCTCTCGCTCTGGCCCGGCGCGCCCACGCGAACCGCCCGGCCGTTTATCTCTCCTTGGACACTAACCCGATCCCGTCCGCTTTTGCTCCCCTTTCGGGGCCTGTTCGCTGACGGCGCACCAGCGGGGGCGCAGGATGCAGCAAAGGCCGCCAGCACTGTGCTGACGGCCTTTGCCCATGCTCATGGCTAGGACTTGGCTGCGGCCTCGTCCTCGGCGCCTTCGGCCTGGGCCGCCTCAGCCTGGGCTTCTTCAGGCTGGGTCTCTTCGCCCTGGGCCGCTTCGGCGGTTTCCCCGGCGGGAGCTTCCTCTTCGCCGCCCGGACGGACGAAGTCGCTCAGGTCGACCTCGCTGCCGTTGGTGTCGGTCACCTTGGCCAGCTCCAGCACCTTGGCCAGCGCCTTGCGGCGGCGGACCTCGGAAACCATCATCGGCACCTGGCCGCTCTGGTCGAGGATCTGGGCGAACTGGTTCGGATCCATGCCGTACTGGCTGGCGGTGGACACGATGTAGTCGATCAGCTCGTTCTGGCTGACACCGATCTCTTCCTTGTCGGCAACGGCGTCGAGGATGATCTCGTTCTTGAAGGCCCGCTTGGTGTTTTCGCGCACCTCTTCA
Organism: Arthrobacter sp. B0427-1-12; assembly: GCF_059092905.1. NCBI lineage: Bacteria > Bacillati > Actinomycetota > Actinomycetes > Micrococcales > Micrococcaceae > Arthrobacter > Arthrobacter sp. B0427-1-12. The sequence continues at coordinate 48,487 of NZ_JBNHIC010000025.1, forward strand.
CGGTGTTCCTCAGTGTCGTGCTCGCCCTCGCCGTGGCTGTTGGCCGGGTTGAAGTGCTGTTCCAGCTGCTCTTCGACCACGGAGTCGGGGACGGGAACCTCGATCAGTTCCACCAGCTTGTCCAGGACCTTGTCGCGGGCCTCGACGCCCTGCTCGACAACCTTGGACTCGGCAACCTTCTTCGCCAGGTCCTCGCGGAGTTCGGCGATGGTGTCGAACTCGCTGGCCAGCTGGGCGAAATCGTCATCCGCCACGGGCAGCTCGCGCTCCTTGACGGCGGTAACGACGACCGTGACCTGGGCGTCTTCGCCGGCGTGCTCGCCGCCGGCGAGCTTGGTCTCGAAAATGGCCGATTCCTCGGCGCTCAGGCCGGTGACGGCTTCGTCGAGGCCTTCGAGCATGGTGCCTGCGCCGACCTGGTAGGAAAGGCCGGTTGCGGAATCCACCTCTTCGTCGCCGATCTTGGCGCTCATGTCCATGGTGATGAAGTCCTGGTCCGCGGCGGGACGATCGACGGTCTTCAGCGTGCCGAAGCGGCCGCGCAGGTCGTCAAGGGCCTTGTCCACGTCGGCGTCGGAGCCCTCCGAGGCTTCGACAGTGACCTCGAGGCCGGAGTAGTCGGGCAGCTCGATCTCGGGACGGATATCCAGTTCGGCGCTGAAGACGAGCTGGCCGTCGGTCGCGGCCGGATCCGGAACCTCGGTGATTTCGACCTCGGGGCGGCTCAGCGGGCGGATGCCGGCTTCCTGGACGGCGGACTGGAAGAAGCCGTTCAGTCCTTCGTTGATGGCAGTCTCGATAACGTATCCGCGTCCGACGCGCTGATCGATGATCCTGCTGGGAACTTTGCCCTTGCGGAACCCTGGAACCTGCACCTGGGAAGCAATCGTCTTGTAAGCCTCATCGATACCTGGCTTCAGTTCCTCGAAGGGAACCTCGACGTTGAGCTTCACCCTCGTCGGGGTGAGGTTTTCGACAGCGCTCTTCACAGCGTAGTACTCCTGATCGAATATGGGATGGGTTCTGCACTGGAAATACAGAGTCGGGGCGACAGGACTCGAACCTGCGATCTCCTGCTCCCAAAGCAGGCGCGCTAGCCACTACGCTACGCCCCGTAGTGCACAGGCTAGTCTACGTCACAATTCCGCGCGCACGCACATTTGACAGCACCCGCCCCCGGTGTGGTGTAGTTATATCCGTCCTGATCACGGATGAGGACTTTTTGCGGGGATGTAGCTCAATGGTAGAGCCTCAGTCTTCCAAACTGATTACGCGGGTTCGATTCCCGTCATCCCCTCCACAGCCAAGGGCTTCCACTGATGTGGAAGCCCTTTTTGCTGTGCCGGCCGGTGCAGCCGTCTTAGTGGATGCAGGTGGCGGACGTTACTATTTGGACGTAGTCCATATTTGGATACTGTCTAAACTTCGTGCCGCCCAACAGCGCGACTTCATCTCCGACCGCCGCCGACCGCCGCCGACCGCCGAGAGGCCTAGCCCATGAACAGCGATCATCGCCCGGAGCGCCACACGTTGCCCGCCTGGGAGACGGCGCAGCCAGACGCCAGACAGCAGGGCCCGGTGCGCTCCATCGACGAACTCAGCGGGCGGCTTCGCGCCGAGGGACTGCGCGTGACCGGTCCCCGGCTGCTGGTCTACCAGACTCTTGAGCGGCTTGGCGGCCACCATTCCGCCGATGAAATCGCCGGCGCGATCACCGACGCCGGGCCTGGCCTGCCGCGCACCAGCGTCTACAACGCCCTCAAGGCCCTGGTCGACGTCGGCCTGGTCCAGGTAGTCGACGCCGGTCCGGGCACCACGCTCTACGAAGTCCGCCGCGAGGACCATCACCACCTGCTGTGCCGGATCTGCGGCCAGCTGAGCGATGTGCCGGGCGGCCAGCAACTGGACGGCATCCTGCAGGCCGGGGCGCCCGGCGCCGTCATCGAGTCGGCCCAGGTCCTGCTGCGCGGCATCTGCGCCGTCTGCACCGGCGGGAAGGCGGCAAACGGCAGCAGCGCCCCTGTCTGACGCTCCGGAGCTGATGGTTCTGAGCTGATCATCCGCCTGCGTGCGCCCGTCAGTTCTGGCAGCCGGGGCACCAGTAGAGCTTGCGGGCCGCCATCTGGGCCAGGGCCACCGGAGCTGCGCACCAGCGGCACCCGAGTCCGGCGCGGTTGTACACGTAATGCGCGTCCGCGGTCGACGCCGGTCCCGCCGGGTTGCCCCTGTCCCGCGGTGCGGTGGTGACGATGCGCCCGTCCCGGACCCCGTCCTCCATCAGGCTGACGACATCCGCCCACATGGCCAGCACCTTCTGCTCCCCCAGGCTCTTCCCCGGCAGCCAGGGGTCGATGCCCTGCCGGAACAGCGTCTCCGCCCGGTAGATATTGCCCACGCCGGCGATGACTTCCTGGTTCATCAGCAGCTGGCCGATCGGGCTGCCCTTCGTGCGGACGCGGCGGACAAACTCGGCCGGGTCCGACTCCGGGCGGAGCGGATCCGGGCCCAGCCGGCCGATGACGGCGGCCAGCCCGCTGCCAGTGATGACTTCGCAGGCCGTGGGACCGCGCAGGTCCGCCCAGCCATGGTCGGAGACCAGCCGGACCCGGACGGCACCCACCGGATCCGGCGGCCCGGCGTACCCGGCGGCGGAGGCGAGGCGTGCCGCCTTCGGCGACGTGCCGCCGTCGTCCTTGATTTCGCGTTCGCCGATCCGTCGCGGTGCCCCGATGCTGGAAGCGCCGCGGAAGGTCTCGTCGCCGCCGAAGTCCCAGGCGCCGTAGAGACCCAGATGGACCCGCAGGTAGAGCTCGTTGTCGAACCGCAGGAACAGCTGTTTGCCGTGCGCCAGGCTTCCGGTGAAGATCTGGCCGTCGAGGCGGGCGGCCCCGGCTGTGAAGCGCCCTTGGGGACTGCTCACGGACAGGCGCCGGCCGCCGAACACGGAATCGAATTGCCTTTTCAGGCGGTGGATTGAATGCCCTTCAGGCACGGTGGACTACCTCTGTGGAACGGACTATTTGCCGGCAATGGTGCCGGTGGACTCGAACTCGGCGATCTGGGCGATGCGGCGGCTGTGCCGCTCCGCCCCGCTGAACGGCTCGGCCAGGAAGGCCTCGATCAGTGCCGTTGCCTCGTCGACGCTGTGCTGGCGGCCGCCCACGGCTACGACGTTGGCGTCGTTGTGCTGGCGCGCGAGCTTGGCCGTGTCGCGGTTCCAGACCAGTGCCGCCCGCACACCCCGGACTTTGTTCGCGGCGATCTGCTCACCGTTGCCGGACCCGCCCAGCACGATCCCAAGGGCTTCAATGCCGGCTTCCTGGTCCGCCACGACCGCCTTGGCCGCGTCGATGCAAAAGGCCGGGTAGTCGTCCTCGGCGTCGTACTCCTGCGGTCCATGGTCGACGACGTCGTAGCCCTTGGCGGCAAGGTGCTTGATGAGGTGGGCGCTCAGCTCCATGCCGGCGTGGTCGGTTCCGATGTGTACGCGCATTGAAGGTCCGTTCTGCTGCGGGTGGGTAATGCCGCAGACCAGCCTACTGGGAATTCAGGACGGTGTAGCCGTTGACCAGGCCGGCCATCACTTTCGCATCGAGGGGCGTTGAGCCGCTGATCACCACCGCATTGCCGTTCACGTCCAGGACCACCGAGGAGCCCTCCGCGGTCACGAACGCGGTGGATTCCGGTGAGATACGGTATCCCCAGCCGCCGTACTGTAGTGGCTGGATTGTTCCGGTCCGGGCCGAATCGATCTCCTCCATCGGGAGGAACAGCACCCGCAGGAAGCCGCCGGCATAGACGCTGACCCCCCGGGGCCGGGTGACCACCCGGGCGCTGACCAGGCTCACCGTCGCCAGCCCGATCACGACAGCAACGGCGGCCAGCCACCAGGCAGCCAGGACGCTGATGGCCGCGGCGGCCAGGGTCAGGGCGGCGACCGCGCGGTAGGTCCGGGGGCCGGCCTTGATGCGCATGGTCATGACGTCGCCGGTGGCGGCGAGTTTGACGTCGGCCGGTTCCGGCGGAGGCTGGTCCACGAAATAGCCGACGCGCTCCGGTGTCATCGGCTTGTAGGCGAAGGCCATGATGATGCCCAGCGCCACCGCCGCCCCGGTCCCCATGCCCAGCGCCGTCTGGTCCAGGGGTGCGGCAGCGGCCTCGGCCAGGCCGCGCTGGCCCAGCAGGCCCGAGGTGAACCGGGCCGAGGTGTACAACGCGGCGCAGATGCCCAGGCCCATGAGGAAGCGCCGCGTCGGTGCCGGCGGATAGTGGAGCGCTCCGAGCGCCAGCAGCACGAACCCGATGGCCCAGATATGGACCGCACCCGCGGCAACGTAGCCGCCGAAGGACGTCCGGCCGCCGGCCAGGGCAGCATCGAGCATCAGCGGCTCAGGAAGTTCCGCCCGCAACCCCACGGCGGCAAGAATGAAGGCCACGGTGAGCAGGAGCGGAAATCCGGCGGCGAACACCAACGTCCGGATATCGAAAACAGGCTTGTACGCTTCGATCACCTGCCCATCGTCTCCCCCGGCGACGGGGGAGGCAATGACCGGCCTCGGCTGACTTGGCATCGGCGGCCGGAGTGAGAGAATGGCAAAACCGCTGCTAGTCCACGACCGGTCGCGGAGAATCGCTATCCGACTTTGGAGGTACCACCTTGCCAGGTTTGAACCTGACCCGGGCCGAGGCCCGTGAACGTGCCGCGCTGCTGAACGTCGAATCCTATGACGTGAATCTTGATCTGACCCGGGGCGGGACGGTCTTCGGATCCACCACGGTGGTCAGGTTCAGCGCGGCGGCAGGTGCTTCCACCTTCATCGATGCCGTCACGGCCACGGTACGCCGGGTAACGCTGAACGGCGTCGAGCTGGATCCGGCAGAGGTATCCGACGGCGTACGCATCCAGCTGCCGAATCTCGCCGCCTCGAACGAGCTGGTCGTGGACGCTGATGCCTTCTACATGAACACCGGTGAAGGACTGCATCGCTTCGTTGACCCCGTGGACAACGAGGTCTACCTCTACACGCAGTTCGAGGTTCCGGATTCCCGCCGCGTGTTCGCGGTCTTCGAACAGCCCGACCTGAAGGCGACGTTCCGCTTCACCGTGACCGCGCCGTCGCACTGGGACGTCATCTCCAACTCGCCGACCCCCGAACCGGTGGACGCCGGTTCCGCCGCCGACGGCAGTGCTCGGGCCACCTGGTCCTTCGACCCCACGCCGGTGCTGTCCTCCTATGTCACCGCACTCATTGCCGGACCGTACCAGTCGGTCCGCAGCGAACTGACAAGTTCGGACGGCAGGACCATCCCGCTGGGGGTCTTCGCGCGCAAATCGCTGATGGAGCATCTTGATGCGGAGAACATCTTCACGCTCACCCGCCAGGGCTTCGAGTTCTACGAAAAACAGTTCGGTCTGCCCTATCCGTTCCAAAAGTACGACCAGCTGTTCGTTCCCGAATTCAATGCGGGCGCGATGGAGAACGCCGGGGCGGTCACGTTCCTGGAAAACTACGTCTTCCGCTCGAAGGTGCCCGAGGCCACCGTGGAACGGCGCGCCATCACCATCCTGCACGAACTGGCCCACATGTGGTTCGGCGACCTGGTCACGATGCGGTGGTGGAATGATCTGTGGCTCAATGAATCCTTCGCCGAGTTCATGTCCACCCTCGCCGCAGCCGAGAACACCGTGTACCGCAATGCCTGGACCACTTTTGCCTCGCTGGAGAAATCCTGGGCCTACCGGCAGGACCAGCTCCCCACCACGCACCCAATCGTCGCCGAGATCAATGACCTGGAAGATGTCCAGGTGAATTTCGACGGCATTACCTACGCCAAGGGTGCCTCCGTGCTCAAGCAACTGGTGGCGTGGGTGGGCCAGGAACAATTCATGGCCGGGGTCCGTGAATACTTCGGCAAGCATGCCTGGCAAAACACCGAGCTGGCCGACCTGCTGGGCGAGCTGGAAGCGGCCAGTGGCCGCGATCTGAAGCAATGGTCCGCGCTCTGGCTGGAAACCGCCGGCGTCAATACCCTGCGCCCGGAGATCACGGTCGACGGCGGCGAGGTCATCACCTCCTTCCACGTGCTGCAGAGCGCCCCGGCGGACTACCCCATCATCCGTCCGCATCGGGTGGCCATCGGCTTCTACGACGTGGATGACGAGTCCGGCAAGCTGGTGCGGAACCACCGCATCGAACTCGATGTCGACGGGGAACGGACCGAAGTTCCGGAGCTGGTTGGCTTGGAATGCCCGGATCTGGTCCTGCTCAACGATGATGACCTGGCCTACGCGAAGGTCCGCCTGGACGATTCCTCGCTGGCGACCGCCAAGCGGCACCTGAAGGACTTCGCCGAGTCCCTGCCCCGCGCCCTCGTCTGGGCCTCGTCCTGGGACGCGGCCCGCGACGGCGAAACCCCCGCCCGCGGCTACGTCGAACTGGTGCTGCGGAACATCGCCCACGAAACGGATTCCTCCGTCGTCCAGGTGCTGCTGCGCCAGTTGGCCTCGACGCTGATGTTCTACATTGCCCCGGCGGACCGCACCGGAATCACGATCGCCACTGCCGATACGCTGTGGGACCTAAGCCGGGCAGCCCAGGCCGGCTCCGATGCGCAGCTGCAGTTCGTCAAGGCCTTCGCCGGCCAGTCCCGTTCCGCCCGGCAGCTGGACACCGTTGAGCTGCTGCTGTCCGGCGAAACGACCCTGGAGGGCCTCACCGTTGACACGGATCTGCGCTGGGAACTGCTGACGGCCCTGGTGGCCGGCGGGCGCTTCGGCCAGGCGGAGATCGACGCCGAACTCAAGCGTGATGCAACTGCGACCGGCCAGCGCGCAGCCGCCCTTGCCAAAGCCGCCGTTCCGACGGCGGAAGCCAAGTCCGCTGCCTGGGAAGCCGTCGTCGTCAGCGGCAAGCTGCCCAACGCGATCCAGCAGTCCATCATCTCGGGCTTCAACCGCGTGCACGACACGGCCTTGCTCGAGCCCTATGCGGACAGGTATTTCGCGGCGGTGGAGGACATTTGGTCAAGCCGGACGCATGAGATCGCCCAGCAGATCGTGGTGGGGCTGTACCCGTCGCAGCTGACGACCCAGGCCACCATCGAGAAGACCGACGCTTTCCTCGCGGGCCTGGCCGACCGGACTCCGGCCCTGCGCAGGCTGGTGCTGGAAAACCGGGACGGCATCGTGCGCGCCCTGAAGGCCCAGGCAGCGGACCGGTGAATCTTTCCGAGCACCGGTACGCCGTGGCCCTGGAATGGACCGGCAATCGAGGCGCCGGCACGTCGTCGTACCGGGGCTACGGAAGGGACCATGTGATCAAGGCCGAAGGCCTGCCGGACCTGCAGGGCACGGCGGACCCGACCTTCCACGGGGACAAGGACCGCTGGAACCCGGAACAGTTGCTGCTCACCGCCCTCGCCCAGTGCCATATGTTGTCCTACCTGCACGTGGCGGTGAAGAACGGCGTCGTCGTCACGGACTACACGGACCGCGCCGAAGGCACCCTGCGGCTGAACCGGGACGGCAGTGGCGAATTCACCTCGGTGACGCTTCACCCGCGGGTGGTCATCACGGATCCGGCGCAGGCTGGGCTGGCCGAGCGGCTGCACCGTGACGCCAACCAGGTCTGCTTCATCGCCCGGTCGGTCAACTTCCCGGTGCGGCATGAGCCGGAGACTGCCGTCGCCTGACTGTAAAGCCGATGGTTTCCGCCAACGGCCTCCACCGACTGCTTCCGCCCCGCTCTGCCCGCCCAGCGGTACGCTGGTTACCGCTTGCGAAAGGAACAGATGTTATCCCTGCAGACCTTTGAAACGATTGAGGACCTCAGCGACAGCGGCGAAAAGCTCGGCAGCCAGCTGGTCGAGGCCGCGGTGGTCATCGGCGTCGGCTTGCTCTTCTGGCTGGTTGCCCGCTTCATAATCGGCCGCATCACCGAACGCGTCAAGAACGGCTACGGCGTCCTGAAGAAGCCGCTGTTCCGGTGGGCCAAGCCGGTGATGCGCCCCTTCGAGGCCGCCCGCCGGGTGCAGCGGGCCGAGACCGTCGGGTCGCTGCTGCGCAGTGTGGTCAGCGTCGTCGTTTCGGCGATCGTGATCATTTCCACCATGGAGATCTTCGGGCTGCCCATCGCGCCCCTGCTGGCCAGTGTGGGTATCGCCGGCGTGGCGATCGGTTTCGGCGCCCAGCAGTTGATCCGCGACTTCCTGTCCGGGATCTTCATCACCATCGAGGATCAGTACGGCATCGGCGACATCATCGAAACCAGCGAGGTGATCGGCCGCGTGGAGTCGGTGGGGCTGAGGGTAACCCGGGTGGTGGATGAAGAAGGCGTCATCTGGTACCTGCGCAACGGCGAGATCCTGCGCGTCGGCAACAGGTCGCAGGGAAATTTCCAGCCCAAGCCGGACGTTGATACCGGTGATCGGGAGCCCGTCCCCGCCAGCAGTGAAAAGGCCGCAGAATGACCACCCACGAACCCTCCAGCGGATCCGGCTCACCAGCCGGAATCCCCATCGCCTCCCGCTTCGGCGAGCCGATCGCCCGGCTCACGCCCGTGGGACCGCGGTTCGACCAGCCGGACTACACCGACAACTTCTATGAAGCCGTGGGCGGACACGACACGTTCGTGAAGATCGTGGACGTCTTCTATGACGGCATCGCCCAGGACGAGGTCCTCCGCCCGATGTATCCGGACGAAGACCTGGGACCGGCGAAGCGGCGGATGCTCATGTTCCTGGAGCAGTACTGGGGCGGCCCGCGGACCTACGCCGAGGAACGCGGCCACCCGCGGCTGCGCATGCGCCATGCACCGTTCCGGGTGGACTTCGAGGCGCGCGACCGCTGGCTGGCGCATATGCGCAAGGGCGTGGAGGCGGCGGAACTGTCGCCGCTGCACGAGGCGACGCTCTGGGACTACCTGGAGCGCGCAGCGCATTCCATGGTCAACTCAGCCTGAGGCCGCGGGCCCGCGGCCGGGTCGGCCGGCCGGGTCGGCCGCCGTCAGAGCACGGCGGCCGACCGGACCAGCACGTGCCCGCGCGAACTGCTCAGCCGGGTCCACCGCCCGTTGCGGAAGACTGCGGAAGGCGCGTCCGGGTCCAGGAAGCCGAGCGTCATCGCGGCAAAGGCGGCTCCGGCGGGAAGCACAGCAGACGTGCCGGGCACCGGCCGGCTCCACACGGCACTTCGGGCGGTGTTGACCACCAGCGCCCCGGGACTGGCGGGCACGGCCTCGGCCACGTCCCGGATTCCGTCCCGCGCTGCCTGCTGCAGGACCGAAGCGTCGACGGTACCGCTGCGCTCCCACCCCGTCCGGGGCGGCGTCACGCCCGCCCAGCTTTCGTTCACCGCCGCGGGCGGCAGGGAGAGTACGACGTCGTCCCCCGCCATCCGGGCCAGCCGGTCGGCCACCGAGGCCAGGGAAACGGTCGTGTCAACGACCGAGGTGCCCAGGGAACGACCCAGCGGCATCGTCCGCAGTCCAAGGACCGTCGGGGTTGCCTCGCCCAGCGACCGTGGCCGAAGGATACACACATACGCGGCAAGGACCGCACCAGCGGCCTGAAGGCGGATGGCGCCGTCGTCCGCGGCCCGGGCCCGGGAGACGTAGGTCCGCAGGTCCGTGGTCACCTGCGGATCCGCGAGGATCAGTTCGCTGGCTTCGGTGATGGCGCCACTCATGCCCCGGCCTCCCCGGTTGCCGCTGACTCTGCCGGTGTTGCCGTTTCCTCCGGCCCTGCCGCTTCCTCCGGCCTTGGCGCGGATACCGGCCGGCGGCGGAAGGGCAGCGGATCGCCGGACCAACTGCGCAGCGCATGGCGGATCTGCGGCGACAGCCGCACCGGGCGCCCGCTCTTCCGGTTGACGAGCACCATACCGGTGCTGGCATGACAGTAGATGACCGAATCGTCCTCCTCACCGACCGTGTAGCTCAGTTCGTAGCTTGAGCCGCCGATGGCCGTCACCCAGACGTTGATGTAGATCGGCTCGATGCGGAACAGCAGCGGGGCCAGATATTCGATCTCCTGCCAGCCGACCAGCATGAAATTCTCCTCCCCCATCAGCTCGGACAGGGTCTGGTTGGCCTGCGCCCCTTCACCGGCGGCAGCCCCCAGGGCTAGGTGGGTCAGCTGCACGCGGGCGGTCTCCAGGTAGGCGGCGTAGGTGACGTTGTTGACGTGGCCATTGGAGTCTATGTCGCCAAAGCGGATCTGCAGGGGTATCTGTACAACGGAAGCCATGCTGACCATCTTCTCAAAACCGCTGCCCTCCCACGACTCCCCTGGCTCCTGCCGCCGTTGGGCGCGGTCGAGTATTCGATCGGAGCCGCGGTTGAGGCAAGGGAGCCGGGCGTCTAAGGTCGAGATAGTCCCGCGCCGGTGGCTGCAGTGGGGCAAAGGCGCATCACCGGTCAGTACAACAGCGACGTGTCGCAGCAAGGAGCCTGAAAGTGACGGTGGCCGAAGAGATCATCGACCCGACCGAGCAGCTGCTCAGGCTTCTCGATCTCAGCGATGCGGATGGAGCCAGCACCGAGGAGGACCTCTACGTCGGCCTCTCCCAGAAGCAGCCCCACCAGCGTGTGTTCGGCGGGCAGGTACTGGCCCAGTCCATCGTCGCCGGCATGCGGACCGTCGGCGCGGACCGGATGATCCATTCCATGCATGGTTACTTCCTCCGTCCCGGGGACGCCGACCAGCCGATCACCTTCGCGGTCGAACGCCTCCGGGACGGCCGGTCCTTTTCCGCCCGCCGCACCCACGCCTACCAGAACGGCGTCCCGATCCTGTCGATGATCGCGTCCTTCCAGGTTCCTGCCGCGGGCATCGAGCACCAGGACCGGATGCCCGCCGGCCTGCCGGATCCGGAGAGCCTTCCGACGGCCGCGGAACTGCTCGCCGGAATCGACCACCCGGCCGCGCGTGCCGTCGCCTCACAGCGGACCTTCGATATCCGGCACATCACGTCTCCCCTGTACCTGCAGCCCGGGACAGAGACGGAGCCGGTCAACGCCGTCTGGATGAAGACCTTCGGTCCACTGCCGGACGATGAGAACATCCACCGCGCGGCGCTGGCCTACGCCAGCGACTACACGCTGCTGGAGTCGAACCTGCGGCCGCACGGCATGAGCTGGCGGACTGCCGGGATGAGCGTTGCGAGCCTGGACCATGCCATGTGGTGGCACCGGCCGGTCCGGGCCGACCAGTGGCTGCTGTACGTCCAGTCCTCCCCCAGCGCCTCCGGAGCGCGCGGACTGGGTATGGGCCGGATGTTCAGCCGCGACGGCACACTGATTGCCAGCGTGGCACAGGAGGGGATGCTGCGCGTCCCCGACGAAGTGCTTGCTGCCGCGGACTGACGAGAGTCTGACGACAGATTAACGACGGCGAAGGGCCGGCTCCCGCGGGAACCGGCCCTTCGCCGTCGTTGCCTGATTCGGCCGCTTCGCCCGCAGCGTCAGTCGCGGGTCAGGCGGCGGTGGGTCACGCGGTGCGGCTTGGCCGCCTCCGGGCCCAGGCGCTCCACCTTGTTCTGCTCGTACGACTCAAAGTTGCCTTCGAACCAGTACCAGTTGTCCGGATCCTCCTCCGTGCCCTCATAGGCCAGGATGTGCGTGGACACGCGGTCCAGGAACCAGCGGTCGTGGGAGACGACCACGGCGCAGCCGGGGAATTCCAGCAGCGCATTCTCCAGGCTGGATAGGGTCTCGACGTCGAGGTCGTTGGTGGGCTCGTCGAGCAGCAGGAGGTTGCCGCCCTGCTTGAGCGTCAGCGCCAGGTTCAGACGGTTGCGCTCGCCGCCGGAGAGTACTCCGGCCTTCTTCTGCTGGTCCGGGCCCTTGAAGCCGAAGGCCGAGACATACGCCCGCGAGGGCATTTCCACCTGGCCGACCTGGATGTAGTCGTGTCCTCCGGACACAACTTCCCAGAGGGTCTTGTTCGGATCAATGCCGCCGCGGGACTGGTCGACGTAGGCAATCTTGACCGTGTCGCCGATCTTCAGCTCACCGCCGTCGAGAGGTTCCATGCCCACGATCGTCTTGAACAGCGTGGTCTTGCCAACGCCGTTCGGGCCGATGACACCGACGATGCCGTTGCGGGGCAGCGAGAAGGACAGGTTGTCGATCAGCTTCCGTTCGCCGAAGCCCTTTTCGAGGTCGGTGGCTTCGATGACCAGGTTGCCCAGGCGCGGTCCCGGCGGAATCTGGATCTCTTCGAAGTCAAGCTTGCGGGTCCGCTCCGCCTCGGCCGCCATTTCCTCGTACCGGGCCAGGCGGGCCTTCGACTTGGTCTGGCGTCCCTTGGCGTTGGACCGGACCCAATCGAGCTCCTCGGTCAGACGCTTGGCCAGCTTGGCATCCTTCTTGCCTTGGACTTCGAGGCGCGCCCGCTTCTTCTCCAGATAGGTGGAATAGTTGCCCTCATAGGGATACAGGTGGCCGCGGTCCACTTCGGCGATCCACTCGGCCACATGGTCCAGGAAGTACCGGTCGTGGGTCACGGCCAGGACGGCGCCGGGATAGGACTTCAGGTGCTGCTCCAGCCACAGCACGCTTTCCGCGTCCAGGTGGTTGGTGGGCTCATCCAGCAGCAGCAGGTCCGGCTTCTGCAGCAGCAGCTTGCACAGCGCGACCCGGCGGCGCTCGCCACCGGAGAGCACAGTCACATCGGCATCCGGCGGCGGGCAGCGCAGGGCGTCCATGGCCTGCTCCAGCTGCGAGTCGATATCCCAGGCATCGGCAGCGTCGATGGCTTCCTGGAGCTTGCCCATCTCTTCCAGGAGCGAGTCATAGTCCGCGTCCGGGTTGGCCATCTCCTCCGAGATCTCGTTGAAGCGCTGGATCTTGCCGTAGATCTCGCCAACGCCCTCCTGGACGTTGCCCAGCACGGTCTTTTCCTCGTTCAGCGGCGGTTCCTGCAGCAGGATGCCCACAGTGTAGCCGGGGCTCAGGCGCGCTTCACCGTTGGACGGCGTGTCCAGGCCTGCCATGATCTTGAGGATGGTGGACTTACCCGCACCGTTGGGACCCACGACACCGATCTTGGCGCCGGGGAAGAAGGACATGCTTACGTCATCGAGGATAACTTTGTCGCCAACAGCCTTGCGGGCCTTGGTCATCGTGTAGATAAATTCCGCCATAGTAATAAGGCTAGTGGCTCATGGGGCGGAACTCATATTCGATCCCGCTTTCGGCCCCGGGCGATGCCAGGTGCTGCCGCCGGGCGGCGGTGCGGTTCCGAGATCAGTACTGCTCGCCGACGAAACAGCGCCCGGACGCCAGGACGGGAAGCACGACGACCGTGACGGCTCCTTCCCGCACCTGGCCGACAACGCACTGTCCGTCGACGGGTACGGCGGCCTCGATGGCGTCCACATCCAGCCCGGTTGGCGTCTTATAGACGGAGACTTCCGTGGCCTCAGCGGGCATGCCCGCCTGCGCATAGGCCTGCTGCATCTGTTCCCGGGTGGGTTCCGGGGCGGCTGCCGCCAACTGGATCAGCGCCTGGTTGACGGCATCCGCCGCCAGTTCCACCGGGGATGCCGGGGCGGCAGGCCCGCCGGCCTGCGCCGGAGCTTCAGCCCCTGCTGCCGACGTCGTGCCCGCCGCGGAACCGGCTTCCGGCGCCGCCGGCTGTGGAGCGGCAGGTGCCCCGGGCTGCGGACTGCAGGCGGTCAGCACTGCACCGGCAACCACGACGGCGGCAGGCACCCGTACGACCGACAGCCAGCTTCGGTTCTTCCGATCACCAATCACCCTGTCATTCTGTCACGGCTGCCTGCGCCGCCTGGGAGGCCACTCAGGAGGCCACTTCCGACAAGGCCATCGGCTGGTCGTTGTCCTTGTCCGGATCCGGAGCGTCGCTGCTGCCCATCGCAGCCCTTTCCTTCGAATCCGCCACTTCACCGGTGTCGGCATCGAAATCGGGCAGACCCTCGGCAGCGGATTCATCGATGCCGCCGGATGCAGCGTTCTCCGCGGTCTCCGCACCCTGCTTCTCCTGCACGAACCGACGGAAGTGCGAGACCCCCCACATGAGGTCATGGCCGACGGCGTCGGCGTCGATTTCCGCAGTGGTGCCGGACTTTCCATCCTCGCGGACCCACTGCCGGATCTTCAGCCGTCCGGTAACCACCACCCGGTCCCCCTTCTTGAGGCTGAAGACAACATTCTGCGCCAGATGGCGGAAACTCGTCACGGTGAACCAGTTGGTCTCGCCGTCCACCCACATGTCATTGTTCCGGTCATACCTGCGGTCGGTCGATCCCAGGCGGAAGCTCGCAATGTGCAGTCCGTCCTGGGTTTTGACGAACCGAACTTCCGTTGCCACGAAGCCCCGGACTGTAATCATGTCGCTCATCGCTATGCCTTTCCCTCGTTTATTCGTTGCTGCTCGTTCCGATTTGCGTGACCTGCCCCGGCGGTTCGACTCCCGGAGCCACGCCGATGAGACCAGTCTGTAAAGTGCTTCCCGGATCCGTCAGGGGACGGGCTTCGGATGTGGATGAATCCGCCGATTGGCCGGCTGTGCAGGAACAGACGCGTCCAAGGCATTGGCCGAAAACCGCTAGACTGTCACAGGGGCGGACAGCAGCCGCCCAAGCCTCGGTAGCTCAGCGGATAGAGCAGGAGCCTTCTAATCTCTTGGTCGCAGGTTCGATTCCTGTCCGGGGCACATTCCTCCTCCGCATGGAGGCGATGCCGGCACAGCCCCTTCAGCAGGACGCCCTGAACTAACCGGAAAATTTTGCTTGACAGTTCAAGCACTTCAATGGCAGGCTCGAACTTGAAACATCAAGTAAAAGTTCGGTAACAGCTGGCAGGCAGGATGCATGGCCGGCAGTTCAGACCGGGAGGGTCCGCCATGTCCCAGACTTCCACGCCCGCCGTGCGTACTGCGGCACAGCCGATTGCACCTCGGGCCGCGTACACGGCCGCTTCATTCGCAGAGTGGGCGGATCCAGCCGCCCCGGTTCCTGCCGCCGCGGTTTCCGCAGCCGGAATCCGCACCCAGGTCGTTGTTCCCCTTCGGTTCCCCGACGGCTATGAGACGCGGGCCGACGTCGTCACTTTCACCGGCCTGGCCGATGGGAAGGAACACCTCGCCCTCGGGCTGGGTGACTGGCGCGGAGCGCTGGCGCGGTCGGCCGACGGCGGGCCGGCACCGCTGGTGCGGCCGCATTCCGAATGCATGACCGGGGACGTCTTCGGCTCGCAGCGCTGCGACTGCGGCCCGCAGCTGCGCGAGGCCGCCGAACGGATCAGCGACGCCGGCGGGTTCCTCCTGTACCTGCGGCAGGAGGGCCGCGGCATCGGGCTCTATGCCAAGCTGGACGCCTACGCCCTGCAGGATGCCGGGCTGGATACCTACGAAGCCAACACGGCCCTGGGGCATGGTGAGGACGAACGGGACTACACGGCCGCCGCACAGATGCTGCATGCCCTGGGGGCGGACCGCATCCGGCTGCTGTCGAACAATCCCGACAAGGCCCGCCAGCTGGGCGATCTGGGTGTCGCCGTTACGGACCGGGTCCCGACGGGTGTGCACCTGAGCCAGGCAAACTCCCGCTATCTGCGGGCCAAAGTGGACCATACTGCCCACACCCTGGCCCTGCCGGTGGGCGCCTGACCGCCTGCGCCGGAGCCGGGATCAGGCGAGCTGGCCCGGCTTGCGGAGACTGAACCGCTTCCGGAACAGGATCTTCGTCTTCGGATCCAGAAAGACCAGGTACATCGCGAAGCCGACGGCTACCACGGCAGCTATGTTCCGCGCCATGGCCAGGTCGATGGCGATGTACGGAAAGATGTCCAGCTGGTCCGAGATGGCATAGACCATCAGGAACGAGACGATGAAGTAGAGCGCCTTGACCTGCCAGTCGTCCCGGATGCCCGTGGCCGCGAACAGCGGAATCAGCCAGACGATGTACCAGGACTGGATCATCGGTGCCAGGAAGACGATGGCCGCGAAGGACCAGGTCAGCCTGCGGACAATCCGGCCGTGCTCGCCGCGGAACATCTGCCACAGAATGATCCCGACGGCGCTCAGGGTGCCTGCCTTGTGCACGATGTCGGTCAGCAGCGCGCCGTTGAGGCCGAGCCCGGACCCCAGCGATCCTGCGATCATGCCGATAAAACCGATCGGGGCGTACCAGATCCAGACGCTTCCCGGCGTGCTCAGGGCGCCGACCCAGCCGAAGCCAAAACCGTTGATGAATCCCATCAGCGCCAGCAGCCCCAGCGAGATTCCCGCCGTCATGGCCCAGTACTGGAACTTCCGCCCCCAGCCGGCGTTCCTGCCGGCCCAAAGCAGACCGATGAACGGCAGGAAGACCAGGGTGATCGGCTTGATGCCAACGGACAGCGTCAGCAGCAGGATGCCCCACAGTGGACGCTTCACCATGGCGAGATAGAGGCCCAGGAGGGCCAGGCCGATCATGAGCGCATCATTGTGGACGCTGGCGATGAAGTTGGTCAGGAACAGCGGATTGGCGGCGGTCAGCCACAAGGCCCGGTGCGGATTGATCCCGTGCAGCTGAGCCAGTTTCGGCACGCAGTAGATGCACAGCAGGACGCCGATCAGGGCTGCGATCCGGAAGAGGAAGATCGACCACTCAGGGTGCCCCCCGGTGACCCAGACAACGAATTCCTCGATCCACAGGAACACAGGTCCGTACGGGGTCGCGTTCTGCGCCCAGAGATCGTCGGCCCCGGTCTGCAGGTAGTTGGAGAGCTGGGCGTACCCGACTTCGTACGGATTCAGATTGTTGACCATCATCTTGCCCTGGGCGATATACGCATAGACATCGCGGCTGAACAGCGGAATGGCCAGGAACATCGGCGCACCCCAGGCTGCGACGGCGGCTAGGGTATACCTGCGGGAAGACGGGCCCCACACCTTGGTTTTCTGTCCCAGGCGCAGCCAGGAGCGCACCAGCAGCATGCCGCCCAGCGCCAGGGCGAGTACCGAAATTACGACGCCGGCCGGCTCCAGGCGCAGCCAGATCACCAGCGGGATCCGGCGCAGGTCGGAAACGGAAGCCAGCCACCCCACGCCAAGCGAGCCGAACAGCATCATCAGGGACCCTACTGCGCCCTGGACGATGGAAGAGACGGGCTTGTCGACTTCGAGGTCCACCGGAGCGGAAGGGGATGTCGCGGTCGCGGGGACCTTGAAACTCATCTGCGGCGTTCCAATCTATGGGCTGAACTCCTGCTGAAACCGCACCGGACAAACCCGGCCACAGCTACTGTCCGCCTGAGAAACGGGGCAAGCGAAAGGGGTGATTCTTTGCGGTCGTGTCACTGGATTTTAGCACCGCACCTACGGGCAGCCGGGGCATGCCGGGGCCGTGGCGCACCCCGCAGCTACGGGGCAAATGCGGCAATGGAGGTACATTTGACGGGTGCCTATCTCTAATGAACATATTGTCTGGATCGACTGCGAAATGACCGGTCTCGACCTCGGCGCCGACGCGCTGATCGAGGTGGCCGTCCTGGTTACCGATTCAGAACTGAACATCCTCGGCGACGGTGTCGACGTCGTCATCAAGCCGGACGATGCCGCCCTGGCCCAGATGAGCGACTTTGTCCGTGACATGCACACCTCCTCCAAGCTGCTCGACGAACTGCCGCACGGCATGAGCATGGAGCAGGCCCAGGAGAAGGTCATGGCTTATATCACGCAGTGGGTGCCGGAGCCGAACAAGGCCCCCCTTGGCGGCAATTCCGTGGGCACGGACCGCATGTTCCTGGCCCGGGACATGCCGGCCGTCATCGACCATCTGCACTACCGGATCATTGACGTCTCCACGATTAAGGAGCTCGCCCGGCGCTGGTTCACCCGCGCCTATTTCCAGTCCCCGGCGAAGACCGGCGGGCACCGCGCGCTGGGTGATATCAGGGATTCGATCAATGAGTTGAAGTACTACCGCGAGGCAGTGTTCGTGGCCGCCCCCGGCCCGGATTCGGCGACCGCGAAGGCAATTGCGCGGAACCTGGCCGGTTAGTTCGGTCACATTCGGGCGCATTTGGCGAAAGTGTCACCAGCACCCTGCGCAAGCATGTATGCTTGTAGACGTTGCTTTTCGGAGCTGACGCCGAAGGAAAACACCGGACCGGTGGATATCCGCAAGGATGGAAGCAGGTGCGGGATGGAAGTTCGCGCCGGCGAAGATTCGCGAAGCACTTGGTGGGTATAGCTCAGCTGGCAGAGCGCCTGGTTGTGGTCCAGGAGGTCGCGGGTTCAATCCCCGTTACTCACCCAGCCCGGGGCTGGCGGCAAGACCGCAGCCCTCCACAGGCCGCCCGGAGATCATCCGGGCGGCCTGTTTTTGTATCCTGCAGCAGGCGGCACAGCCTGAAGACACAGCGGTGGGGGGGGGGGGGGGGGGGGGGGGGGGGGAGGGGGGGGGGGGGGGGGGGGGGGGGGGGGGGGGGGGGGGGGGGGGGGGGGGGGGGGGGGGGGGGGGG
>NZ_JBNHIC010000026.1:0-65801 GCF_059092905.1 Arthrobacter sp. B0427-1-12
CCCCCCCCCCCCCCCCCCCCCCCCCCCCCCCCCCCCCCCCCCCCCCCCCCCCCCCCCCCCCCCCCCCCCCCCCCCCCCCCCCCCCCCCCCCCCCCCCTCCCTCTCCTCCCCCCCCCCCCCCCCCGCCGCCGTTGGCTGGAGCTTTCGAAGCCGCCTGCTGTTTCCGGTTCCTGCCAGCCGGGCTGGACACCACCGGGCTGGACACCACCGGGGTGCTGCCCGGCGCGGCGGTTTGCCGCCGGGCGGTCTGGTCGCCGGGGCGCTGGGGGACCCCACGGATCGGTCATCGTCGCTGTCCTTCCAACAGTGCGCAGGTTGCAGGCACGGTGCACGCAGTCCGCGCGGGTCCGGGCTGCATCAGAAGCTTTCCAGGAGCTGGGCGAAGATGCCGAACATCCCCAGCACCAGCGGGACCGACGCCAGGATGGCCAGGCCTTCCAGCCGGTTCGCGAGCAGGCGGAACCGTGCGGCGGTATGGTCGGGCAGTTCGACCGTCAGGGAGACGGCAAAGCATACGGCGACCGCCAGCACGAGCACCCCGGTCAGCCAGGTCAACTCCGGAGCAAAGCGCATGGCAGCCAGTGCGAGGCTGACCAGTCCGACGGCGGCCGCCGCGTAGAGTGCCATCCGCTGGACCGCGAGGGGAAAGGAGCGGGCGCGCAGCGCCGCCGCCAGGATGAGCACGAGCAGCAGCGGAACGCTCCAGACCTGGGTTGCGGTGTCCCCGCCGATGAGCCAGAGCCCCAAGGCGACCGACGCGGCGGTCAGCACGGTGCCCAGGGTCAGGCTGCGGTGCGCGGCGCTGATGGCGTGCAGCGCGTCGGTGCGGCGAATCGTTCCACCTTGGGCGCGCTGGTCATCCAAGGTGGCAAGTCCGGAGGCCGACAGCGCAGTCTGGGGCATCAGGCCGAGGACCAGGACACTGATGAGGGCGGCCACGGCAGCGGTCCGTACCGCATCGCCGGTCAGCAGCCCGGCGGCCAGCCACACTGCGGTCAGCAGGGCAAGTGTTCCGGCGGCGCTGAACAGGGAACGGGGCCGGCGGGACACCAGTCCGACGGCGGCCAGCGCCACCACCGTCAGCACGGCGGCGTAGAGTGCCCGGTACCCGGCTGAAGCCGGGAGATGCAGGACCCCGCCGATGCCTGCCAGCCACCCCGCGGCGAGCAGCGCCGGACCGATGGCAGTAGTGCGCGGCGGCCTGCCGAGGGCTGCCCCGGAGGCGAGCAGAACGGCGGCAGCGGCCAGCAGGATCCACCAGGCATGGTCCGGCGCGAACCGCGTCAGCAGGATTTCCGCGCCGCCCCAGATGCCGGCGGCAGCGAAAGCAGCGGCAGTGATGTCCCGGAAGCGCCGGTTCCAGCGGCCGGGGACGTCCTCGGATTCCTCCACGACGATGTCGGTCACGTCATAGACAACGGCGGCCGGCGGCGCCTCAGACGCGTTGCACAGCCGCAGCGCAGTGCCGTCGAGGATTCCCGCCGCCTCCAGGGATGCCCTGGCATCCAGCTGGCCGCCGTCGGGAGTCACCACCACCTTGGCTGCTACATCGTCCTGCGGCTGGTCCTCCAGCAGGTTGAGGATCTGCGGAACCAGCCCTCCGACAGGCTGGTCGGAGGGGAGCAGCAGGTCCAGGTGCCGGCTTGAGCCGATCAGGGTCACCCGGGTGAAAGCTTGGGCCATAGGGAGATCAGGCTCCTGTCCTGGACGGAAGGTCGAACCCCGCTCCGGCGAGCGGAACGGAATGCCGGTAATCGGCGGAATGCTCATAGGCTGCAGAAGCGGAGCGGTTCCGTTCTTCCTGTTCCCGGCGCTGGTCCTCGAGCAGATTGCTGACAAAGGAGTAGCCGACGCAGATCGCCGCAATGAGCGCAGCCACCGCAACGCTGAACAAAAACATTTTTACACTGTCCATCCAGCGCCGCTCATTCGGGTTCTCCCCGTACAGCAGGGCAGTGGTGAGCCGGTTCCGGCGGACCGACACGGACTCAATGAGCTGATTGTCATAGTCGCTCGCCACGAGGGTCCTCTACTCCTGTCCGCCAATTGGGCCAGTCAATCCGGCCAGTCAATTCAGCTAATCGCTTTACTTATACTTACATCATCCAGCGGACGTTTGAGCTTCGGCGCAACCAAGGATGGGGAGTTCTCCCCATGCCGCTCGGTTGACCGGCTTCCCGGGCCTGGGCTTGGATTGAATTACCCGGGAACCGTTCAGCCGGGATTCCGATCAGGTTTCGAGGCCAAATGTTCTCACAGCTGGCCCAATGAGGGCACCGCGAGGTGCCAAGAGGTGGATACACATGAAGTTCGATATGGGTTCGCAAACACTGTCCAACCTGACGCAGCAGACCGGGACGGCCAATGAAGATCTTGGCCAGCTGGTCCGCAGTCTCGTGGATGCCGTCACCCCGCTTGAAGGCAAGTTCAACGGCCAGGGCCGCGTGAAGTTCGACGAGTTCAAGCACCGGGCCGACGAAATCGCCAACGAGCTCAACGGCTCCCTGGCCGCCATCCTGCAGGGCCAGAGCGAAATGGACACGGCCTTCCACACCGGGGACCAGGAGTCCGCCGACAACGCCGCCCAGCAGCAGGGCTCCGCAAACTTCGACGCCGCCCGCTTCAGCTCCTCGCGCTGACATTTCCTGCTCCGCAGCTTTTTTCTTCCCCCAATCTCCGTAACTACCGCTGCTTTTTTGCGTCCGCAGCGCTGAAAGGATTTTTCCCATGTCCCAGGACCGTATTTCCTACGACACCGATACCTCCGGCTCCGTCCAGGGCGAGATCCAGTCGATCGTCGGCCGGCTCGAATCGCTCATCGGCCAGCGCGAGAAGGACGTCAATGCCGCGATGGCCGACTTCCAGGCCGACGGTGTTTCCGAGGACTACCAGGCCGTCGAAATGCGCTTCAAGAACGCCGCCAATGAGACCCGCAACATCATCCGGCTGGTCAAGGAGACGCTCAACCTCAACGACCAGACCGCGTCCAGCGCCGGTGCCCGGGCCAGGAGCGCCGTCCAGAACATCGGTTAGCGGGAACGGCCGACCATGTCGTTCGATATTTCGACAGGCGCCGTGATCGGTGTCCTCAACGAGGTCAATCCCAAGCTGGAGGGCTACGAGAAGCTCTTCACGACGTTCTCCACCGAGCTGGAAGCACTCGCCACGGCCTGCAAGGCCGAACCCATCGGTGCGGAACTCGCGTCCCTGGCCGTCGAGACCCTGCAGCCCGCCATGACCAACATAGCGGGACGGACCGGTAATGCGGTCAGCGCTGTCAACAACGTGGTGACCATCCTGACCTCGGCGGACCAGGCGATGTCCGATACCGCACGGGAATCGGCCGCCAAAGCAGCCCAGGAGAAGGCGGACGACGCGCCGGCCCTGCCGCCGGCGTCGGACCCGAACAAACCCCAGCCGATGTAGCCGTCCCCACCGACACCCACCAGCAGCTCCCGCAGCCACCCGCCCCAGCATCCTGAAGGTTCTGAAGCATGAGCATCGACATTGCCAAGTTCGAGGAAGTCCTTCCCGACCCCGAGGCCATCCGCGGCGCGATGGGCAAGCTGAAGGGAACGGCGGAGTCAGTGGAGACCGCCGCGTCCGATTCGGCGGCCTCCTGGGCCAAGCTCAACAATCCGGCCGTCTACAAGGCGCCGGGGCAGGAAATCGTCTTTGGCGCCTTCCAGCCGGTGACCACCGCAGCCGATGACCTGGAGACGGACATCGGAACCGTGGGCACCGCCGTCGGAAACTATGCGGATGCCGTCCAGGGGCTGAAGGACCGGCTGGTCCAGGTGAAGGCCGACTACGCGGCCTTCCAGAGTGCCATTGCCGGCCGGTCCCGTGACGACTGGGACGACGACGAAGGCCTGGTCGGGCAGGAGCAGGGCATCATCGGGGCCCTGGACCAGCTCTACGCGGACCTGCAGAGCGCCCAGCGGGACTGTGCCAACAGCATCAGCGGCATCTACGGCGGACCGAAGTATGTGCTGACGACGGAGGAAGGCCCGAAGGCCGGCGAGATCGCCTACGGGTACACGAAGGAGCAGCTGGACGCGGCCGCAGTCGAAGGCCATGTGCCGTGGGGACAGCCCACCGAATGGGATAAGCCCTGGTACAAGGACGTTGTGGACGGCGTCGTGTCCTTCGGCAAGGGGTTCTGGAGCGGCATCACCGGCACTGTGACCGGACTGGGCAACATGCTCGGCTTCGGCGGCTGGGAGACCTTCAAGGCCACCTGGACCGGACTCGGCAAGCTCGCCGTCAACGTCGCCATCGTGACCAGCCCGGCCGCGCAGGTGGTGCTGCGCGCCACCGGCAACGGCCACATTGCGGACAAGGCGGGGGAGGAGCTGCTGGCGGTCGGCAAGGCCGCGATCCACTGGGACGACTGGCAGCGGGACCCGGCCTACGCCGCCGGCGCCACGACGTTCGACCTGGCCAGCATCCTGCTGACCGCTGGCGGCGGTGCGGTGGCCAAGACCGGCTCGGTGGCGGGCAAGATCACCACCGTCGCCAATGCCGGCGGCAAGGCCGCGACGGTGCTCAATGCCACCGGAATTGCCAAGGCGGCCAGTTTCTCCGGCAAGATCATCGACCTGGGACAGGCCCTGAAGATCAATACGGTCAACATCGCGGCCAATACCGGCCGGACCGTCATCGGCAAGGTCGGGAACGTCGTCGACAATGCCAACAACTACCTCATTAACGCTGGCCGGAATGCCGCCGACAATCTGGCGGCGCTGGGGGACAACCTGTTCCCGCAGCCGGCCATGGCCGGCGTGCCGGGCGGCGGCTCTTCGGCCGGCGGGAACCGTATGGCGGCCATGGCCTTCACACCGGAGGGGCCGTCGTCGCGCCCGGGCGGAACGGCATCCGGCACGCCGGCTGCCAGCGCTCCGGACACCAGCGTGCCGGACACCAGCGTGCCGGCGGCACGGCCCGGTACAGGTACGACGGCGGATGCACCGGTGGGGCGAACAGCCCCGGCAGGCACGACGCCGGCCCAGGCTCCCGCGGGACGTCCGGCTGCCGCAGCTCCCGACGCAGAGGCGACGCCTCGAGGCTGGCAGGCCAACCATCCCGGCGAAGCCCCGGACGACTACGCCCACCGCGGCGATAACAGCGGTGACCCGCTCAAGGATCCCAACGACATTCCGGGCTCCGGAGCGGAACCGGACCCGGACTACGGCAGGCCGCGTGAGGACGCAGGCGCCTTCGAACCAAAGCATGATCTCCCCGATTCGCGGAACGAAGCAACGGACAACCTGCGCCTGGACCAGGATCCGGAGCACCGTTTCGGCCGGGATGAGAACGGCAACTGGCTCGACGAGGAGGGCTACGCCAGCCGTTACGTCCAGGAGGACGGCTCGTTCCGGTACCCGTCGAACGCCGGCGGTGTCGAGGGGTCGTTCGTGAGCTACGACGACCCGCAGAGGTTCATCGAGGACCACGGCGCGCAGTTGGACCGGATCGGTCACGATTACGGTGACTACCTGGCCCGCGAAGGTACCCCGTGGGAAATGCGTGCCCTGCCGCTGGACACCCTGGGCAGTGACAAGAACCTTCGGCACTTCGAGATCAATCCCAATGGCACACTGCCTGAGGGATACCGGATCGAGGTCTCCGAGATCGACTCCGGTTTCGGCCAGCCGGGTGGCGGAACGCAGGTGCGCATCCTGGACGCCAACGGTGAGGCCGTCAGCCCGCATAGGCTGCTCAACGAGATGGACGAATCCGGCCGTCCGTTGCATGGAGATTTCTTCCGGGAAGCCCCGCGGACAATTGGCAAGTCGGACCCTCTCTACCCTCGGGATCCGAAGGCGCCGTTTGCCAGCATGGAGGTAGACGGCAAGATCGTTCCCCGGGCCCTGGAACCGAACAGCAGGTACTTCATCGAGGGCCGCGGGACCTTCCACACCCACGATCACGGTGAGATCTACCAGGTAGAGGCCGAATCCGGGCGCAAGCGCATGCCTGCATCAGCCGAGGCGCCGGCCCAGAAAGCCACCTGGAATCCGGAGCTGAACAACCCGTCACCCAACATGACGTACCTTGTGGACGGGAACCTGACTTTCCGGACCGACCATCTGGGGCGCACGACGTCTCTCCGGGCAGAGGATATCCAGTTCCATGAGAAGTCAGAGGCTGATGCCCGGCGTCACGGTTCGAACCAATCGGCGTCCGGCAAGCTGGGCGGATCGAACTTCGACGGCGGCCACCTCCTGGCCGCGATGTTCGGCGGACCGGGGGAGAAACTCAACCTGGTTCCCCAGCTGAACATCCAGAACCGCAACTTTGGGCTTGGCGATCTGACTCCCGGCCAGCGGGCGAGGCAGACCGGCAACGACAAGACGTGGTACGACCTCGAGACAGAGGTGAGAAGCATTCTTAATGGATCCGGCGGAACTCCCCCTAAAGTAACGTGGGAGGCGCGCCCGGTGTACTCGTCGGTCGGACCAGTGCCGGACCTGATCGACCTCCGGATACAGATCGGCAACAGGAAGTTGGAGTATTCCTTCGACAACTAGGAAGCCGTGCCAACGCGCGGCAGGTAGCGAGCGAGCGGATAAATGGATTTAGAGACACACGTCAAGGACTGGAATACCCAGGCATTCGGCCCCTCCGGTACATGCCTGGACTGCGAGGAAGTGCGCATTGACGTCAGCCGGTACTCCGCGGCGCAGAAGATCGTGGCGGAATACCTGAAGAACGGCGAATGGACCTCGTTCTTCACTGATGAGAAATTCGAAATACCAAGGGGCATTTTCAAAGAGGCGAAGCTGGCGGCTTACGTCAAGGGTCGCGGTACGTGGATCTTCCTGCGCGTTGTCCTTCGGCCCGATGCAGCCCCCACAGTCGAGGAACTGTTCGACCGGGAGATCGTCGGCAGCGGTCCACTGGAGCATCCTGCTTCCGCGGCGCAGCTGGTCGGGGAGCTCGCGGTGTTTCCCCGGACCCGGGAGAACATTCCGGACTGGATGATCCAGACGATTGAAGCCGCTGGCGAGCCGGTGCCGGTCCTGGACCCTGAGACGGACATGGTGGTCATGGGGGATGAGTCCTGGCCGTACGAGGAACCCTTTCTCTAGGCCGGGCGTGAAACAGATCGGCAACGACAGGACCTGGACGCCTATAGCTGAATCTGAGCTGTCCGCGGAAGTCGAGGACTGGCAGAACCAATTGTTCGGCTCCGATGGAAGCTGCCGGCGTTGTCCCGAAGTGCGGGTCATCACTTTGTTCGGCACTTCGCAGAAGCTTGCGGCCTATTGGTTCGATGGTGCCGACTGGAAGTCATTGTCCATCTTCGAAGCATTCGACTTCGATCCGGATGTTCTGGAGTCTGCAAAGCTCGCTTCCTATGCCCAGGGCAGAGGGGCATGCGTGTTCGTACAGGTGACGCTGCGGAAGGACAACAAGCCGGTGATTGCTTTCAGGTTTGACGAGGAAATCGTCAGTTCGCATGCTTTGGCTGCGAAAGCCACTGCTGCTCAGCTCATGGCCGAACTTGCCCGGTTCCCCCGGACCAGTGACAACATTCCGGACTGGATGGTCCAGACCATCGAAGCAGCCGGCGAGCCCGTTCCGGTCCTGGACCTTGAAACCGACACCGTAGTCATGGGCTGGGAAAGCCGGCCGTATGAGGAACCCTATCTCTAGGCTCACAAGTGCCGAACCGCCCACGATGACCCCAACCTCCGGAGGAACGCCTTGACCGACCAGCCGACCATCCTTCGCCAGCAGGAACTGACGGGGTCCCTGGCCCAGTGGCTTATGGACACCGTCAATACGCAGCCCGGATGGGACCAGCTCAGGCTGGACCTGAAGCCTGTCGGTCCCCGGTGGTTCCTGCGGGTCACGGAACACCGCAGCGGGCTGCAGGCCGGCAACGCCGGCGAACTGGACCCACGCGCTTCGGCGTTTAACGACGCCCAGGAGCTGCGGCAGGCCTCCTACAGCTATCCGGGCGGAACCTGGTTCGACGCCTCGGTCATTGTGTCCGCCTCCGGCTGGCCGCAGCCCCGGTATTCACTGGATGCCCGGTTCAATTTCGATGACGAACCGCAGCCCTGGAGCGAGACCGAACCGGAGCTGACTGATGAGCTGCTTACGGCGGATCTGGAGCGCTTCCCGCGTTCGGCGGAGGCCACACCGGGCTGGATCGCGGCGCGCATCGGGCTCCCGGTGGGCGGCCCGACCGGGGCGTCCGCCGCCGTAGCGCAGGAGGCCGCCGCAGCGTCGGCCGGCCCGGCCGAGCCTCCGGTGCTGCACAGCGGTGTCCTGACCGTCCGCGTCGACCGTGACGCCGTCAGCGTGCCCGGCAGTCCCCGGCACCAGCGCCGGCAGTTCGAACTGGACCGGAACGCCTCGCTGCAGGATGTCCTCGAGTATGTCGGCCTGCCGCTGATGTTCACCGAAGGCCAGGGCCGGTGGACCGTGGTCGCGGAAGGTGACGGCGGCACGGAGCGGATTGCCGCCGTCGTCAGCCAGGGAACGCCGGAACCGCGACAGCAGCCGCCCGCCCGCATCGAGTGGGTCACCGATGCGGCGCCCGCCGACCTCCTCAAAGCTGACGGCGCGCTCTACCTGACGTACCGCAGCACGCCGGGACCGGCGGACGAGGTCACGGCCGCCGCGCAGCGCGGCCAGCTGTGGGAGCCGGCAAAGAGTCATGGTCCCGTGGACAACGCGGCGCTGCGGGCTGCGATCGGCATATTCGCCGCCGCGCCCGGACAGGAAGCTTTCCTCAACGTGCTGCGCCAGGCCATGGCGGGCGAGCTCCTGCTGGACGTCACCGGATCGGGACCGGATGCGGCAGCAGGCAGACTCGCCGTCACCACGGCGGCCACGCCCGACGGCGGCACCGCCCTGGTTGCCTTCACCCGCCAGGAGGAACTGGGCAGATTCCGCGCGAATGCCGGCACCCCCGGCGAGAACGTCCAGTCCCTGGCGCAGCCTGCGGTCGGCGTCCTGGACTTTTTCCTGCGCGACGAACGCTACGGCGCCTTGTACCTCGATCCCGCGGGTCCGGTCTGTGCGCTGGCCCGCCGCGATGTCCAGTTCGCCCTCGCCTCGCCCCACCACGACCGGCTGAAGAACCTGCTGGCGGAGCAGCCGTCCCAGCAGCAGCTGTTCATGGCGCTGTGCGGCGAAGGCCAGCAGCAACTGCTGCTGGCCGAACGGACGGTGAATGGCCGGCCGCAGCCGGTGGTGGTCCCCGGCGAGGGCGAGCGTCCGGCGCCGGTCCTGCTGGCCTTCACCTCGGCGGCCGAGGTGGCCGCCTACGATTCCTCGCTGGGCTTCCGCCCGTTCGACGCCGGCTGGATCCTGAAGTTCGTCGTGGACCAGGGCATCGGCGGCCTGCGGATCAATCCGGCCGGCCCGTCGGCGACGATGAGCGGTTATCAGCTCTGGCACATCCTGGGCAATCCTGAGCGTCAGGAGGCTCCGGCTCCGGAGGAGGAACTGGAACGGGTCTTTGGCCGCGAGAGCGAGTTCGCGCGGATCATCGGGGAGCTGGGCGGCAGCCGACCGGTCCGCAAGGAGAACCGGGTGGAATTCTCCGCGGTCGACATGCGTTTTGGGATCCAGCTCACCGACGGCGGCTACGAGCTCCGGTCCGGGGAACGTGCCGTCGGATACAACTTCCCGCCCTCTGCTGTCTTCAGCCATGCCGAGGACGCCGCCCGCCAGCTGCTGGCCGATGTCGGAGAGATTGCACGGCACATCCGCGGGGGGAGCCGGCTCTTCGGCGATGTCCGTCCGGCTGCAGACTTCGCGGCGGGGCGGGATCAGGGCCGGGAGACGCTGACCTGGCAGGTAGCCGGCGGCAGCCGCCGAGCGTCCTTCCGGTCGGTCAACGGGGCAGGGCTGTTCTCGCGGTTTGCGACGGCGACCCTGGGACAGATCCGGGATGCCATCCTCTCCGGGCACGGAGTGCTGGACTTCACAACGGACGTGTCCGGGAGGCCCGCCCCGGAAGCGGTCGCGGAGGAACCGGCAGTGCGGGAACGCGCCGTGCAGGAACCGGCCGCCGCACGGCAGCCTGCGGCCGGCGCCGTGGCGGTGCCCGGGGAAGGCGCAACTATCGGCGAACTGGTCCGGTCCTTCGTGGCCGGCTGTGAGTCAATCCTCGGCGCCGACACGGTACGGCTGAACCCGCCCGCCGCTGCCGACGCATTGGAGGCGTGGGTCGCGGAACTGGGGGAAAGCTTCTCCCGTCAGCTGCGCGAACTCTACGAAACGGCCGACGGACAGGCCGAGTGGCCGTCGTCGTTCCTGTTCGGCGAGGCCCGGTTCCTGCCGCTCGCCGAAGTCACGGGACTGAACCGCGTGCTGGAACGCAACTTCCGGCTAAGCCGCTACGGCAACGTGCGCGATCCGCTGGATCCGGAGGATCCCGCGCTGCAGCCGGTGCAGTTTGATGTGAAGTGGATTCCGTTCGCGCGCACCGGCGGCGGAGAGGTGCTGGCCGTTGACACCAACCCCGGTCCGGCAGGGCAGTACGGGCAGATTATCCGGGCCAACGGTCCGGCCGGTTCTTATCCCGAGGTGGTGGCATCCAGCCTGGTGGACCTGCTGCGCGGGAACCTGATGATGCTGGCGGACGGCGAGTTCATCGTTACCTCCGCCGGAGCCGGCGATCTGGAGTCACCGGAGGAGCTCGACGGCCCGGTCATCGACGACGCCGGCGAACCCCGGTTCGTCATCATGGTCGAGGAAGGGGCCGACGGCACGGACTTCCTGCCCCGCCGGTAGCGCGCATCACGCCTGCCGGCTGACCGAAAACGCTGGCGTGCTAAGGCAAGATAGGACTGTGGCAACCAAGGACCAGATCAGCGACCAGTTAAGCAGCGAAAAAGTCGAACTTCCCGAAGACCAGCTCCCGGGCGAGGCCCTGAAGGCGGAGTACGAGCAGCTGGTGGATGAGGTCCGCCGGCACCGCTTCGCCTACTACAGCGAAGACGCGCCGCTGATCTCCGATGCCGAGTACGACCAGCTGTACCGGCAGCTCGAGAAGATCGAGGCGCTGCATCCGGAACTGGTGGCCAACGATTCGCCCACCCAGGACGTCGGCGGCGAAGTGTCCGCAGCCTTCACGCCCGTGCAGCATCTGCAGCGGATGTACAGCCTGGAGGATGTGTTCTCCATCGAGGAGCTGGACGCGTGGGTGGCGCGGGCGACGGCGTCTGCCGCACAGGTCGCGCCGCAGGCCCCGCTGCGCTGGCTGACGGAACTGAAGATCGACGGCCTGGCCGTCAACCTGCTCTACCGCGACGGCGCCCTGGTCCGCGCCGCTACCCGCGGCGACGGCCACACGGGGGAGGACATCACGCACAACGCCCTCACTATCGCGGACATTCCGCGCCGGCTGTCCGGGGACAATGTTCCGGCGGAGGTGGAAATCCGCGGCGAGGTGTTCATCCCGTCCAAGGCGTTCGCGGCCCTGAACGAGTCGCTGGTGGAGGCCGGCAAAGCGCCGTTCGCCAATCCCCGGAACGCGGCGGCCGGTTCGCTGCGCCAGAAGGACCCCAAACTGACGGCGCAGCGGCCGCTGAGCATGTATGTGCACGGCATCGGGGCCCGGGAGGGCCTGCAGGCCGCGAGCCAATCCGAAACGTACGAACTGCTCAAGGACTGGGGACTGCCCACTTCGCCGTACTTCAAGGTGTTGGCCACCTATGAGGAGGTGCTGGAGTTCATTGCGCACTACGGGGACCACCGGCACGACCTGCTGCATGAGATCGACGGCATTGTGGTCAAGGTGGATGATTTTGCCCTGCAGCGGGCGCTGGGCCACACCTCCCGGGTGCCGCGCTGGGCCGTGGCCTACAAGTACCCGCCGGAGGAAGTGAACACCAAGCTGCTGGACATCCAGGTCAACGTCGGGCGCACCGGCCGGGTGACCCCCTTCGGCGTTATGACGCCGGTGAAGGTGGCCGGCTCCACCGTGGAGATGGCCACCCTGCACAACCAGGACGTCGTCAAGGCCAAGGGCGTGCTGATCGGGGACACCGTGGTGCTGCGCAAGGCCGGGGACGTGATCCCGGAAATAGTGGGCCCCGTCGTTGCACTCCGCGACGGCACGGAACGGGAATTCATGATGCCCACCCATTGCCCGTCCTGCGGCATGGAACTGGCGCCGGCCAAGGAAGGGGACGTGGACATCCGTTGCCCCAATGGCAGGTCCTGCCCCTCCCAGCTGCGCGAGCGGGTGTTCCACCTGGCCGGGCGCGGCGCGTTCGACATCGAGGCCCTCGGCTGGGAGGCGGCGATTGCGCTGACCCAGCCGGCCGAACCGGAGGTGCCGCCGCTGACCACCGAGGCGGACGTCTTTAACCTCACCAAGGAGCAGCTGGCGGACGTCCGGATTGCCCGGGAGAAGAAGGTCAAGGGTGTTGCCACCGGCGAGACGGAGCTGGTCCCGTACTTCTACACCAAGGGCACGCCCAAGAAGCCCTCGGTCCCCACCGCGAACACCAACAAGCTCTTCGAGGAACTGGAGAAGGCCAAGTCCCAGCCGCTGTGGCGGGTCCTGGTGGCGCTGTCCATCCGGCATGTCGGTCCGACGGCATCGCGTGCCCTGGCCACCGCCTTCGGTTCCATGGACGCCATCCGGGCCGCTTCGGAAGAGCAGCTGGCGGAGGTTGACGGCGTCGGCCCCACCATCGCCGCCGCCCTCATCGAATGGTTCGCGGTGGACTGGCACCGCGAGATCGTGGACCGGTGGGCCGCCGCCGGCGTGCGGATGGCCGACGAGGTGGACCATGGCACCCCGCGTACCCTGGAGGGGCTGACGGTCGTGGTTACCGGAACGCTGCCGAATTTCAGCCGGGACGAGGCCAAGGAAGCCATTATCACCCGCGGCGGCAAAGCGTCCGGATCGGTCTCGAAGAAAACCGACTACGTGGTGGCCGGAGAAAATGCCGGCTCCAAACTCGACAAGGCAGAGCAGCTGGGCCTGCGGATCCTGGATGAAGACGGATTCCGGAAGCTCCTGGCGGAAGGAAGCGCATGAGCGACGAACCCACTGAACCCCAGGCGGACACCGGGCTGGCCGCCGAACTGCTGCATGTCGCGAAGCAGGCCGCCGAGGCTGGTGCCGAGGTCCTGATCAAGCGCGATGCCGCCATCCTGGAGGCCTCCAACAAGAGCGCCGACGGCGACTGGGTCACCGCGTTCGACATTGCCGCCGAACAGGCGATCCGCCGCGTCATCAGCCAGTCCCGGCCGCACGACGCCATCACCGGGGAGGAATTCGGCACTACGGTACCGGCGGGTGCCTCCGGTATCCGCTGGGCCATTGATCCGCTGGACGGCACCACCAACTTCATCCGCAACATCGTCTACTACGCCACCTCGGTGGCCGTGGTGGACAGCGGCGGCGAATGGCTGGCCGGCGTCGTCAACGCACCCGCGCTGGGGCGGGTCTACTGGGCGCACCGCGGCGGCGGAGCCTGGCTCGAAGAGCACGCCCGGGACGGGCACACGACACTGCGCCGGCTCTCCGGACCGGTCCCCGGACGGAAGGGCCGGCTGCTGGGCACCGGATTCTCCTATGACCGGCTGACCCGCCGGCAGCAGGTCGGCGCACTGCTGCCGCTGATGAAGGGCTTCGCGGATGTGCGGCGGATCGGTTCCGCAGCCCTGGACCTTTGCATGGTGGCGGACGGGACACTGGACGTCTATGCCGAACGCGGCCTGAACGAACACGACTGGGCGGCCGGGGCGCTCATCGCCGAAGAAGCCGGGGCCTGGGTGCACCGGCCGAACCTGACATCGGCGCTGGAGGGCGGGCCGACGGAACCCGAACGTTTGGCGGCCGTCACGGCCGCGGGATTGGCGGCGGAGACGCAGACTTTCGGGCTCGTCCCGCCGTGGACCTGAACCGGTGGATCTGAACCCGGGGGACAGCATGAACGGTGTGGAACAGCAGCTGGCAGGCAGGTTTTGGGCGGCGGTCGGCGGCGATCCCGCCCGCGTGGAGGCCATGGAGGCACGCGGAACGGGCGTCCTGCCCTCGGCCTTCGCCGTGTCGGAGCTGGCCTGCGCGGCGATCGGTACCGCCGGCCTGGCTGTCAGTGAATTGCTCCGCCCGGGCAGCCGGGTGACAGTGGACCGGGGGCTTTCGTCGCTGTGGTTCGGTGCGTCCTTCCGGCCGGTGGGCTGGGAGCTGCCGCCGGTCTGGGATTCGATCGCGGGCGATTATCCCTGCGCCGACGGCTGGATCCGGCTGCACACGAACGCCCGGCACCACAAGGCGGCGGCGCTGCGAGTCCTGGGCGCGCCGGAGGAGCGGGAAGCGGTGGCGGCCGCGGTAGCCGGCTGGGCGGGCGAGGACCTGGAGCAGGCGATCGTGGATGCCGGCGGATGCGCCGCCCGGATGCGCACCGCTGATGAATGGCGGGAGCATCCCCAGGGCAAGGCCGTCCTGCAGGAGCCGCTGATCCACTGGGACCTCCGGGACGCCAAACACCCGGAGCAGCGCCCGGCCCTTCCGGCCAGCGCCGCCCGACCGCTGGCCGGGCTGAAGGTGCTTGACCTCACCCGGGTGATCGCAGGCCCCGCGGCGACCAGGTTCCTCGCCGGACTGGGTGCCGCCGTGCTGAGGATCGATCCGTCCTCCTGGCAGGAACCGGGGCTGGAGCAGGAGATGACCCTGGGCAAGCGCTGTGCCTTCCTTGACCTGAAATCCCCACGCGGGGCGGCCACTGTGCGCGGACTGCTGGCCAAGGCCGATGTGCTGGTGCACGGCTACCGGCCGGGAGCGCTGACCGGACTCGGACTCGGGGGCGCTGACCTGAGGACGATGAAGCCGGACCTGATCGTTGCGGGCCTCGATGCCTACGGTTTTTCCGGGCCGTGGGCGGGCCGCCGCGGCTTCGACTCCCTGGTGCAGATGAGCAGCGGGATTGCCCACGCCGGCATGGGTCATTTCGGCTCCGGCCGGCCGCGTCCGCTCCCGGTCCAGGCACTCGACCATGCCGCCGGCTACCTGCTGGCCGCCGCCGTCGTTCGGGCCGTGGACCTCAGGCGCCAGGGAACCATTGCGGCAGCGCGGGTCTCCCTGGCGCGCACCGCCGTCGAACTGCTGGCCACCGGACCGTCGGGGAACGGTCCGGAGCCGTCCGCCCAGGCCTACGCCGGTGTGCCGGAGGATACCGCGTGGGGAAGCGGCAGGCGGCTTCCGGCGCCGCTGGACATCGCGGGCGTTAGGATTTCCTGGGACCGGCCGGCGTCACCGCTCGGCTCTTCCGGCCCCGAATGGGCTGTCCCGGACTGGCCCGCTCCGTAGCCCGCCTCCCCGCCCCGACGATCGACAGGATTTCCACCCCCATGAGCATCACCATCCGTGCGGCCACCGAGGCAGATTACGACGACGTCCGGCGGATCACCCGCGACGCGTACCTGCACGGCGGGCACGCAGCGGAAGGCGATGCCTACCTGGCCATGCTGGAGAATGTGGAGCACCGCGCCGCGCATGCGCTGGTGTGGGTGGCCGAGGTCGACGGTAGGGTGGCCGGTTCGGCGGCACTGACCTTTCCCGGGCAGAAATATTCGGACATCGCTGTCGACGGCGAGCTCGAGTTCCGGATGCTGGCCGTCGATCCGGCGGTCCAGCGGGGCGGGATCGGCCGGGCGATCGTCGAGGCGATCGTGGACTACGCCCGCTCCCTGGACGGGGTCGACGCGGTGAGCCTGACCAGCGGGGCGGACATGACCCGTGCGCATCGGCTGTATGAGTCGCTGGGCTTCCGCAGGGTGCCCGAACGGGACTGGCTCGTCCCCGGCACGGACATTCGGCTGTGGGTTTTCCGACTGGCATTATAGCTGCTTGTCAAGGTTTTCCTAGCCCAATTTGAGGTATTGGATACCCCCAAAATTGGGGGTTTTCGCGGCCTTGATTCAGGGGGGCGCTTTTGGTGAACGCCGTCGCGGGGAAGTAAAACGTCATGCTAGCCGGTGGGGGGCTTTCCGGGCAGGGGCCGGCCGCGGAGGGTTCAGGTCCAGGATTGATCAGGGGCGCTGCAGCGGCGGCACCTACATGGCCATCCACGACATGCGCATGTCCATCCCTGGGGTATCCCGGATGAACTGCTGAGCGTGCACGCCGGGGAGGGCGGTCAGCCATGACAAGTTTTTTGGTGCGATGGAGCCTGCAGTTCCGCCTGCTGGTGCTGGCCATAGCCGCCGGAATCATCGCCATGGGAATTGTGCTTCTGCCGGATTCCCCGGTGGATGCCCTTCCGGAGTTTGCGCCCGCACACGTCGAGATCCAGACCGAGGCTCTGGGCCTGTCCGCCGTCGAAGTCGAACAGCTGATCACCTCCCCGATGGAAGTCGACCTGCTCAACGGCGTGGCCTTCGTGGATGAGATCAGGTCCGAATCCGTCCCCGGACTGTCCTCCGTTGAACTGGTCTTCGAGCCCGGCACCGACCTGCTGCGGGCCCGCCAGCTCGTGGCCGAGCGGCTGACCATGGCGCACGCGCTGCCCAATGTGTCGACGCCGCCCATCCTGATGCAGCCGCTGTCCTCAACCAGCCGGATCATGATGGTCCGGCTGTCCTCCACCGAAATCCCGCTGATCGACATGTCCGTCCTGGCCCGCTGGAACATCAAGCCGCGGCTGATGGGCGTTCCGGGAGTGGCGAACGTTTCCATCTGGGGCCAGCGGGAACAGCAGATGCAGGTCCAGATCGATCCGGGGGTGCTGCAGGAGCGGGGCGTCACGCTCAGCCAGGTTATCCAGACCACGGGCAACGCCGTCTGGGTGTCTCCGCTGACCTTCCTCAAAGCGTCGACACCGGGCACCGGCGGCTTCCTTGAGACAGGGAACCAGCGGATCGGCATTCAGCATGTCCTGCCGATTACCTCCCCGACCGACCTGGCCCAGGTCAGCGTCGAAGGAGTGACCGGTGACCCGCTGGTCCTGGGTGACGTCGCGACTGTCGTGGAGGATCACCAGCCCCTGATCGGCGATGCCGTGGGTCAGGAGGATCCGGCCTTGCTGCTGGTCATCGAGAAGTTCCCCGAAGCCAACACGCTGGAGGTGACGGAGGAGCTGGAGGAGGCCCTGGCCGACCTGCGGCCGGGCCTGACTGGTATCGAGATCGACCATACGGTCTATCTGCCGGCGGCGGCGATCGGGGATTCGGTGCGCAGCCTGGGGATCGGCCTGCTGGTCAGCCTGCTGCTGGCCGCCGGGCTGCTGGGCCTGGTCTTCCGGTCCTGGCGGATCGCGTTCATCGGCCTGCTGGTCATTGCGGTTTCCGCCATCGGGGCCGTGCTGGTGCTGTACGCGCTGGGGGTCGTGCTGAACACCATGGTCTTCGCCGGCCTGGTGCTGGCGCTCGCGGTCATCGTCGGAGACGTTGTGGCGGATCTGCACGGTCTTCAGCGCCTTCAGGGCCGCCGGGCGGCACACGCCGATGCGGAGGCACCGCCGTCGAAGGCCGAACTCATCGGCCGGACACTCCAGGACACCCGGTATTCCATCCTGTTCGCGGCGCTGATCATGGCGCTGGCAGTCATGCCGGTCTTGTTCCTGGCCGGGGTGGACGGCGCGCTGTTCCGTCCGCTGGTCCTGTCCTACCTGCTGGCCCTGGCGGTGGCGATGCTGGCCGCCTGGACCCTCACGCCCGCGCTGGCCGCAACGCTGCTCACCGCCGGGACCGTCGGGGCTGCACCGAGGTTCGCGGGCAAGCTGCGCCGCCGCCACCGGCGGATTCTGGATACGGCTGCCGCGCGGAGCAAATGGACCATCGCGGCGGCCGCGGTGGTGGCAGTGGCCGGTGCGGCGGCGATCCCGATGCTGGCTGCGGGACAGCCGGCGGTGCCCGCAACGCAGGGACGGACGCTGCTGATCCAGTGGGACTCCATGCCGGGCACGGCCAACGAGGAGATGGGCCGGATCAGCGACAACGCGAGCCGCGAGCTTCGCGCCCTGCCTGGTGTCGTCAATGTCGGCGGGCATGTCGGACGTGCCATCACCTCGGATGAAATCACCGGCGACGTGAGTTCGGCCGAGCTGTGGGTGACCATGGCCGAGGATGCCGATTATGACGCCGTCACGGCAGCCGTGACTGAGATCGTCAGCGGCTATCCCGGTGTGGACGGCAGCGTCCTGACCTACGGACAGGACCGGCTCCTCGAGGAACGGAGCCGGACCCAGCACGACTTCCTGGTCCGCATCTACGGTATTGACCTGGACGTCCTGCGCGAGCAGGCCGAGCAAGTGCGCCAGGTGATGGCGCGGACCCAGGGCGTGGCCACCCCGCGCCTGGACCTGCCGCCCGAGCAGCCGATCGCCGAAATCGAAGTGGATCTGGCGGCCGCAGAAGCAGCCGGAATCAAGCCGGGCGATGTCAGGCGTTCGGCCGCGGCGCTGCTGCAGGGCATTGAAGTCGGCTTCCTCTTTGAGCAGCAGAAGGTCTTCCAAGTGGTCGTCAAGGGCGTTCCGGCAACCCGGAACAGCCTCACCAGTGTGGCGGAACTGCTGATTGACACTCCGGATGGCGGACATGTGCGGCTCGGCGAGGTTGCCGACGTCAGGATCGCGCCCAGCCAGACCGTCATCAGGCACGACGACACCTCCCGCTACATCGATGTCGTGGCGGATCTTGACGGGCGGTCCGTGGGAGCTGTCGCCGCCGATGTACGGGCGGAACTGGCGCAGCTGGACTTCCCGCTCGAATACCACGCGCAGGTCCCCGAACGGTTCGAGGCGGAGCAGGATGCTGTGCGGCTGGTCTGGGCCCTTGCCGCGGCTGCCGTCATCGGCATCGTGATCCTGCTCCAGACTGCACTGGGCACCTGGCGGTTGGCCGCAGCGGTGACCCTGGCGCTGCCGCTGGCGCTGGCCGGCGGCGTACTGGGGGCACTGCTCAGCAGCGGGATCGGCTCGCAGTTGACCCTGATCGGGTTCGGGGCCGTGCTGGGCATCGCGGCACGCGACAGCATCCTGCTGGTGCGGCGCGCCCAGGGCAGGGATGCCCAGGGCAGGGATGCCCAGGGCAGGGATGCCCAGGTTCCGGGCGGCGGGTCCGATGCCGGCCGGTCGCCGTCGTCGTCCATCCTGCAGGCAGCGTGTGAACGGCTGCTGCCCACCGCTTCCACCACGCTGATGACCGCTGCGCTGCTGCTGCCGCTGGTGCTGTTCGGCGGGGCGCTCGGCAGGGACGTCATCCTCCCGCTGGCCGCCGTTGTCTGGGGTGGCCTGGTGGCGTCGGCGGTGCTGACGCTGATCGTCCTGCCCGTCGTCCTGCTCCTGATCGGCGTGGAGGTCCGGGATGACGAGATGAAACCGGAACGGGTGACGGCCGCGACGGGCCGCCAGGAGGGGTGGAAGCCATGAGCACAGCACATCGCACGGGCCGCAGGCCGCATCCCTTTGCGGCGGCGGTGCTGGCCGCCCTCGTGCTCGCCGGTGCCGCCGCGTGCGGCGGGGCGCCGGCGGACGCCACCCGCACCAATTTTCCGGCAACCCTTGAGGAAATCGAGGGCCAGGAAGTCAGCCGTATTACCGTCACGGAACGGGGCGCCGAACGGCTCGGACTGATGACCGCAACCATCGAGCCGGCCGGCGGAGGCCTGCGGATACCGTACGCGGCGCTGTTGTACGACGCCGGCGGCCGGACCTGGGTGTACACCAATCCGGAGCCGCTGGTCTTCGTCCGCGCACCGGTGACCGTGGAACGCATCGATGGTGATGCCGTGATGCTGTCGGCAGGCCCGGCGGCCGGCACGGTCATCGTCACGCAGGGCGCAGCCGAACTGTTCGGAGCGGAACTGGATACGGCGAACTAGGCCAATGCAGGAACCGGGGCAATCGCGATGCGCAGGATAATCGGCTTCAGCCTGAAATTCCGGGCGATGGTCGTCGCCCTGGCCTGCGGCCTCATGGTCCTGGGAACCGTCCAGGTCAGCAGCGCCTCGGTCGACGTCTTTCCGGAGTTCGCGCCGCCGCGCGTCGAAATCCAGACCCAGTGCGTGGGCCTGACGGCATCGGAGGTGGAGCAGCTGGTGACCGTTCCGCTGGAGGAGGCGCTGAACGGCGTCGAGGGTCTGGATGAGATGCGTTCAAAGTCCGTCTCCCAGCTGTCGTCGATCCAGCTGATCTTTGAACCCGGCACGGATCTGCTGACGGCCCGCCAGCTGGTCTCGGAACGGGTTGCCGCTGTCACCCCCACGCTGCCGAGCTGGGCCGCGCCGCCGCTGATGCTGCAGCCGCTGTCCTCGACCAGCCGGGTCATGAAGATCGGCCTGTCCTCGGACGAACACTCGCTGATCGACCTGTCGATGCTTGCCTACTACAAAATCCGGGCGCACATTCTGGCCGTGCCGGGCGTGGCCAATGTTGCCGTGTGGGGACAGCGGAAGGAGACGCTGCAGCTCCAGGTCGATCCCGAACGGATGCAGGCCCGCAATGTCTCCCTCGACGAGGTCCTGGCAGTCACCAACGACGCGCTCGACGTCGGCCTGTTGGCCTATTCGCCGGGAACAATGGTTGGCACCGGCGGCTTCATCGAGACCCCGAACCAGCGGATGGGCATCCAGCATGTCCTGCCCATTGCCACGCCGGAGGACCTGGCCCAGGTCACCATCGGGGAGCGGGACGGCGCGCCGCTGAGGCTCGGCGACATCGGCGATGTCGTGATCGACCACGTGCCGCTGATCGGCGATGCCGTGATCAACGACGGCGAAGGCCTGATGCTGATCGTGGAGAAGCTTCCCTGGGGCAACACGCTGGAAGTGACGCACGGCGTGGAGGAAGCCATGCAGCAGATCGCAACGGCGCTGGACGGCGTCGAAGTTGACACTGCGATCTTCCGTCCGGCCACCTTCATTGAACAGTCCATCGACAACCTCAGCCTGGCCCTGCTGCTGGGCGTCGTACTGGTGATCATGGTGCTGGGTGCCTTCCTGTTCCAGTGGCGGACGGCCCTGATCAGCATGATCGCCATCCCGCTGTCCTTGATCGCCGCCGGCGTGGTCATCATCATGTCCGGCAGCACCGTGAACACCATGATCCTCGCGGGGCTGGTGATCGCAGTCGGGGTGGTGGTTGATGACGCGATCATCGATATCGAGAACATCGTCCGCAGGCTGCGTCAGAACCGCGCCCAGGGCAGTACCCGGTCCACCGCCTCCGTGGTGCTGGAAGCCTCGGTGGAAGTCCGCGGTCCCATCGTCTACGCCACACTGATCATTGTGGCCGCGGCAGTTCCCATCTTCTTCCTCGAAGGACTCACCGGCGCGTTTTTCCGGCCGCTGGCCACCTCCTACACGCTGGCGGTGTTCGCATCGATGCTCGTGGCTCTGACGGTTACCCCCGCGCTGGCGCTCATCCTGCTGCGCAAGGCGCCGCTGGACCCGAAGGAACCCCCGCTGGTCCGCTTCCTCAAGCGGAGCTACCACACGGCACTGTCCCGGATCATCCGCCGGCCGGCACCGGGCTACCTGACCTTCGCCGTCGTGACGCTGGCCGGCGTCCTGGTGCTGCCCGTGCTCGGCCAGGCGCTGCTGCCGTCCTTCAAGGAACGGGACTTCCTGATGCACTGGGTCACCCAGCCGGGCACGTCGGTGGTGGAGGAGGTCCGGATCAGCAAACGTGCCTGCCGGGAGCTGCTGGCGGTGCCCGGAGTGCTGAACTGCGGCTCGCACATCGGCCAGGCGGTGGCCTCGGACGAAGTCGTCGGTGTCAATTTCGGTGAGAACTGGGTCAGCGTGGATCCGGCGGTTGATTACGACCAGACCCTGGCCGCCATCCAGGCGGTGGTCGACGGCTATCCCGGCATCCACCGCGATGTGCAGACGTACCTGAAGGAACGGATCCGGGAGGTGCTCACCGGTACAGGCGACGCCATCGTCGTCCGGCTCTACGGGCCCGACCTGGAGGTCCTGCGCGACCTGGCTGACGACGTGGAGGAAGTCTTTGCCGGAATCGAAGACGCTGCCGAGGAGCATATCTCCCTGTCGGTGGACGTCCCCCAGATCAATGTGGAAGTGGACCTGACGGCAGCCCAGCAGTACGGGCTGAAACCCGGCGATGTGCGCCGGGCCGCCGCCGCGATGATGGCCGGTATCGAAGTGGGCGATCTGTGGCGCGAGGGCAAGGTCTACGACGTGATTGTCTGGAGCCCGAAGGAAACCCGTTCCAATGTGACGAGTGTCGAAAACATGCCGCTCGACACGCCCTCTGGCCAGCGGATCCGGATGGCGGATGTCGCCTCCATTGCGGTCCAGCCGACGCCGAACGAAATCGACCGGAACGACAATTCGCGCCGCATCGATGTCAGCGCCAATACCGACGAGGACGGGGACCTGGGCGCGGTCGTAGCGGAACTGGAGGAGGGGCTCGAGGCGATCGACTTCCCCACTGGATACCGCGCGGAAATCCTGGGCGAGTACGCGGAGCGCCAGGAAGCAGCGCAGCGGCTGCTGATCGCCGCCGGCGCCGCGGTCGTGGTGATCTTCCTGCTGCTGCAGGCCTCATTCGGCAGTTGGCGGCTGGCGACGCTGATTCTCCTGACGCTGCCGGTAGCCCTGGTCGGCGGCGTGCTTGCCGCGTACTTCACCGGCGGTGTGCTGTCGCTGGGGTCCATCGTTGGGTTCCTGACCGTCATGGGCATTGCCGCGCGCAACGGCATCCTGCTGATCAACCACTGCCAGCACCTGGAGAAGTATGAGAGCGAAACGTTCGGTCCGGCGCTGGTGCTGCGCGGGGCAGGGGAGCGGCTCTCGCCGATCCTCATGACCACCCTGGCCACCGGTCTGGCACTGGTGCCGCTGGTCATCATGGGCAACATTCCGGGGCATGAGATCGAACATCCGATGGCGGTGGTCATCCTCGGCGGCCTGGCCACCTCCACGCTGCTGAACCTGTTCGTGGTGCCGTCCCTGTACCTGCGTTTCGCCAAGCCGAAGGACCGGTCCCAGGATCCTCTGGCGCGGTGGCGCCGCGGCGGGCAGGCCGCGGTGCTGCCACCGCATTAGAATGGCAGGGAAACCTTATCCATTTGCAGGGGAGATTCATGACTGTCATCAGTCGTGAGCAAGTCGCGCACCTGGCGCGGCTGGCTCACATTGAGATGAGTGCGGAAGAGCTGGACAAACTGGCCGGCGAACTGGATGTCATCGTCGATTCGATCAAATCCGTCAGCGAAGTGGCCGGAGACGATGTGCCCGCCACCTCGCATCCGATCCCGTTGACCAATGTGTTCCGCGAGGACGTGGTGGGGGAGACGCTGACGGCCGAACAGTCGCTGTCCAACGCCCCCGACTCGGCGGACTCCCGCTTCAAGGTCCCTGCAATCCTGGATGAGGAGTAAACGCCGGACATGTCCCATTCTGAACTGATTACCAATACCGCCGCCCAGCTGGCCGAGAAACTGGCCGCCAAGGAAGTGTCCGCCGTCGAGGTCACCCGCGCGCACCTGGACCGGATCGCGGAAGTGGACGGGCAGATCAATGCCTTCCTGCACGTGAACACCGGGGAGGCGCTCGCCGTCGCCGCGGA
Organism: Arthrobacter sp. B0427-1-12; assembly: GCF_059092905.1. Classification (NCBI taxonomy): domain Bacteria; kingdom Bacillati; phylum Actinomycetota; class Actinomycetes; order Micrococcales; family Micrococcaceae; genus Arthrobacter; species Arthrobacter sp. B0427-1-12. Next base: position 23,523 of record NZ_JBNHIC010000026.1, read on the forward strand.
GGTGGACAAGGCCCGCGCCGCCGGCGGAACGGAAGCCGGGGAACTGCACCCGCTGGCGGGCGTGCCGATCGCGATCAAGGACCTGATCGTTACCATCGGCCAGCCGACCACCGCGGGCTCGAAGATGCTCGAGGGCTGGATGAGCCCCTACGACGCGACCGTGATCAAGAAGATCCGCGCGGCGAAGATGCCCATGCTGGGCAAGACCAACCTGGACGAGTTCGCAATGGGCTCCTCCACCGAGCATTCCGCCTACGGCCCCACCCGCAACCCCTGGGACCTGGACCGCATTCCCGGCGGTTCGGGCGGCGGCTCCGCGGCCGCCGTCGCCGCTTTTGAAGCGCCGCTGGCGCTGGGCACGGATACCGGCGGTTCCATCCGCCAGCCCGCCGCCGTCACCGGTTCGGTGGGGGTCAAGCCGACCTACGGCGGCGTCTCCCGCTACGGCGCCATCGCGATGGCGTCCTCGCTGGACCAGATCGGCCCGGTATCCCGCACCGTGCTGGATTCCGCGCTGCTGCACGAGGTGATCGGCGGCCACGATCCGGCCGATTCCACCTCGCTGCCCGACCCGGTCGGCGGGCTGGTGGAGGCCGCGAAATCGGGCAGCGTCAAGGGCATGCGCATCGGCGTCATCAAGGAACTGCAGGGCGAAGGCTACCAGGCCGGTGTCCTGGCCCGCTTCCATGAATCACTGGACCTGCTGCGGGATGCGGGCGCTGAGATCGTGGAGGTCTCCTGCCCCAACTTCAAGTACGCGCTGGGTGCGTACTACCTGATCATGCCGTCGGAGGCCTCGTCCAACCTGGCCAAGTTCGACGGCGTCCGGTACGGTCACCGGGTCATGCCGGCTGACGGTCCAGTCACCATTGAACGCGTCATGGGTGCCACCCGCGCCGCCGGTTTCGGCGACGAGGTCAAGCGCCGCATTATCCTGGGCACCTACGCGCTGTCCGCCGGCTACTACGACGCCTACTACGGCTCGGCCCAGAAGGTGCGCACGCTGATCCAGCGTGACTTCGATGCTGCCTTCGCCCGGACTGATGTGCTGATTTCGCCGACCTCGCCGGTGACGGCATTCCGGCTCGGTGAAAAGCTGGACGATCCGCTGGCGATGTACCTGAACGACGTCGCCACCATCCCCGCGAACATGGCCGGCGTGCCGGGCCTGTCCCTGCCCGGCGGCCTGGCCGAGGAGGACGGGCTGCCGGTCGGCATCCAGCTGCTGGCCCCGGCCCGGGAGGATGCACGGCTGTACCGTGCCGGCGCCGTCCTGGAACGGCTGCTGGAAGAAAAGTGGGGCGGGCCGCTGCTCGCCCAGGCGCCCGCCCTCGCAGGCGCCGGCCTGAATGCACACGAAGGAGCGAAGTAATGTCTGTCCAGACTCAGGACGAGATCCTGTCCTTCGAAGAGGCCATGGAGAAGTACGATCCGGTACTTGGCTTCGAGGTCCATGTCGAGCTGAACACCAAGACGAAGATGTTCTCCGCCGCGCCGAATGTCTTCGGCGACGAGCCGAACACCAACGTCACCCCGGTGGACCTGGGCCTGCCGGGCGTGCTGCCGGTGGTCAACAAGACCGCGGTGGAATCGTCCATCAAGATCGGCCTGGCCCTGAACTGCCAGATCGCCGAGTACTGCCGCTTCGCCCGGAAGAACTACTTCTACCCGGATACGCCCAAGAACTTCCAGACCTCGCAGTACGACGAGCCGATCGCCCACGACGGCTGGATCGACATCGAGCTGGAGGACGGCACGGTGTTCCGCGTGGAGATCGAGCGCGCCCACATGGAAGAGGACGCCGGCAAGCTGACCCACATGGGCGGGGCCACCGGCCGCATCCAGGGCGCGGACTTCTCCCTGGTGGACTACAACCGCGCCGGCATCCCGCTGGTGGAGATCGTGACCAAGCCGATCGAGGGCGCCGGTGCGCGCGCTCCCGAATTGGCCAAGGCCTATGTTGCCGCCATCCGCGAGATCGTGAAGAACCTGGGCGTCTCCGATGCACGCATGGAACGCGGCAATGTCCGCTGCGATGCCAACGTCTCCCTGCGCCCGCACGGCCAGGAAAAGTTCGGCATCCGGTCCGAAACCAAGAACGTGAACTCGCTGCGCGCCGTCGAACATGCCGTACGGTACGAGATCCAGCGCCACGCCGCGGTGCTGGACTCCGGCCAGGCCGTAACGCAGGAAACCCGGCACTGGCACGAGGACACCCGCACCACCACCGCGGGCCGGCCCAAGTCCGATGCGGACGACTACCGGTACTTCCCGGAGCCGGACCTGGTACCCGTGGTCACCACCCCGGAGTGGATCGAGGAACTGCGCGCCCAGCTGCCCGAGCCGCCCGCGGAGCGCCGCAAGCGCCTGAAGGAAGCCTGGGGCTACTCCGACGCCGAGTTCCGCGACGTGGTCAACGCCGGGGTGATGGACGCGATCGAGGAGACCATCGCCGCCGGTGCCACGCCCGCCGTCGCCCGGAAGTGGTGGATGGGTGAGATTTCCCGCCTGGCCAAGCAGTCCGACGTCGATCCCGTGGATCTGGGTGCCACGCCGGCGATGATCATCGAGCTCAACTCGCTGATCGAGTCCGGGAAGATTAATGACAAGCTGGCCCGCAAGGTGCTCGAGTACGTCCTGGCCGGCGAGGGTTCGCCGGCTGAGGTCGTGGAGAAGCACGGCATGGCCGTGGTGTCCGACGACGGCGCCCTCCTTGAGGCGGTCGACGCGGCGCTGGCCGCGCAGCCGGATGTCGCGGACAAGATCCGCGGCGGCAAGGTCCAAGCGGTCGGTGCGATCGTGGGCGGCGTCATGAAGGCAACCCGCGGCCAGGCCGACGCCGGCCGCGTGCGCGAGCTGATCCTGGAGCGCCTCGGCGTCCAGGGCTAAGTGAAACCCAACGGGGCCCCGCACTTTTGGTGCGGGGCCCCGTTCTTTGTTCGCTTTGAGTAATGTTTCGAGCCCTGCGTAATGTTTCGATAAGTTCGTTGCATATGATGCACGCCACATCTAGACTCGTGACCGCGGTTTGAGCTTTTTATCAAACGTCGACTCCGGTATTACGGATGACTGCCGCAGACAGAAAATCATCGAAGATGACCCAGGGGGACAAATATGGCCGGCCAGTTCGAAATTTTCCAGGACCACAACGCCGAGTACAAGTTTCGGCTGACAGCCGATGACGGCGCCGAGATCGCAGTGTCCGGTGCCTACGACCACAAGGCTGCCGCGGTCAAGGCCATCTTTGCCGTCCGCGAGCACGCCGCTTCGGGTCTGGTCGTCGACCTGTCTGCCTGACCCGCTCCGCAACGGAGCCAGGGTTTTTCCGCCGGCCGCGCCTCATTGGATGAGGTGCGGCCGGCGGACCTTTTCCGGGAGCCGCTCGACTCCGTAAGGTGGCGGGTATGAAGGCGCTGTTCAAGTCCGGGCCGCATGCGGGCTTCGACCTGGTGGACCGTCCCGAACCGGAGCCCCGTGACGCCGAGGTCAAGATCAGGGTCCTGGCCACCGGAATCTGCGGCACCGACCTGCATATCCGGGACTGGGATGCCTGGGCGCAGCACGCCGTCACAGCGCCGCTGGTCCCCGGCCACGAGTTCTACGGCGAGGTCGTGGCGGTCGGTTCCGGGGTCCATGATGTGCGGGTGGGGGACCGGGTGTCCGGGGAAGGCCATATTGTCTGCGGGATCTGCCGCAACTGCCGCGCGGGCCGGCGCCAGATGTGCATCCGTACGGTGAGCGTCGGCGTTCAGCGGGACGGAGCCTTCGCCGAATACATTGTCATCCCGGAAAGCAATGCCTGGGTGCACCATGAAAGCGTCACCCCTGAGCTGGGTGCAATTTTTGACCCCTTCGGCAACGCTGTCCACACCGCCCTGATGTTTCCGGTCGTGGGCGAGGATGTGCTTATCACCGGTGCCGGGCCAATCGGACTGATGGCGGCCGCCGTCGCGCGTTTTGCCGGTGCACGGTTCATCGTGGTGACGGATGTGAGCGAACCGCGGCTGGAACTGGCCCGGCATATGGGCGTGGACATGGCCCTGAATGTCTCCGAGCACAGCATCCGCGAGTCCCAGCGGCAGCTGGGACTGCGAGAGGGCTTCGATGTCGGCATGGAGATGTCCGGCCGGCCGACCGCCCTGCCGGAGATGATCCGCAATATGAACCACGGCGGCCGAATTGCCCTGCTGGGCCTGCCGACGACGCCGATCGACATCGACTGGTCCACGGTGGTCACCCACATGCTCACGCTCAAGGGGGTCTACGGACGGGAGATGTTCGAGACGTGGAACGCTATGAGCGCCATGCTGCAGTCCAGCCGCTGGCTGCATGATGCGGTGTCCAGCGTCATCACGGACAGCCTTCCCGCTGCCGACTGGCAGCGCGGCTTCGCCGTGGCCAGCGAAGGCAGCGGCGGCAAGGTTGTGCTGGACTGGACACAGATCTGATCGCGGGAGTCAGGAGGAACGGCATGTTCACCATCAGGGACGAGCTGCGGCATGAACTCGACGGGATCCGCGGCGCCGGCCTGTTCAAGGCCGAACGGCACATCGATTCCCCGCAGTCCAGCCACATCAGGGCCGGCAGCCTGGGCGCGGAAGCCCGCGAGGTGCTGAACTTCTGCGCGAACAACTATCTGGGCCTGGCGGATGATTCTCGGATGATCGCCGCCGCCAAGCAGGCGCTGGATGAGCGCGGCTTCGGCATGTCCTCGGTACGGTTCATCTGCGGAACCCAGGACAAGCACCTGGAACTGGAGGCTCGGGTGTCGGAGTTCCTCGGCACCGAGGACACCATCCTATTTTCCTCCTGTTTCGACGCCAACGGCGGGGTCTTCGAGCCGCTGTTCGGCGAGGAGGATGCGATCATCTCCGACGAACTGAACCACGCCTCGATCATCGACGGCATCCGGCTGAGCAAGGCCGCCCGCTACCGGTACCGGAACCGGGACATGGCGGACCTGGCCGCCCAGCTGCAGGCGGCGTCCGGTGCCCGCCGCCGGATCGTCGTGACCGACGGTGTCTTCTCCATGGACGGCTACTTGGCGCCGCTGCGGGAGATCTGCGGCCTCGCCGAGCAGCATCATGCCCTGGTCATGGTGGACGATTCGCATGCCGTCGGATTCATGGGCCCCACCGGCGCCGGGACTCCGGAGCACGCCGGCGTGTCGGACCGGGTGGACATCTACACCGGTACCTTCGGCAAGGCGCTGGGCGGGGCCTCCGGCGGCTACGTCGCCGGCCGGGCGGAGATCGTGGCACTGCTGCGGCAGCGGGCGCGGCCGTACCTGTTCTCCAACAGCGTGGCCCCGGCGATCGTGGCCGCGACCCTGCAAGCCTTGGAACTGGTCCAAGGCAGCGGCAGCCTCAGGGATACCCTGCGGGCCAATGCCGCGCACTTCCGCGAGCGCATGGCCGAGGAGGGCTTCGACTTGCTGCCGGGCGAGCACCCGATTGTTCCGGTCATGTTCGGCGACGCGGTGCTGGCCGGAAAAATGGCCCAGCGGATGCTGGAGCACGGCGTGTACGTGACGGCGTTCAGCTACCCGGTGGTGCCCCGGGGCAAGGCACGCATCCGGGTCCAGCTCTCCGCCGCGCACAGCCCGGAGGACATCGAAACCTGCGTCCGGGCCTTCGCAGCCGCCCGCGAGGAATTGGCCGGGGACCGACTCAGCGCGCCGTGAGCGCGTCCACGACGAACGCGTAGTCCCAGGCAACGTCCTTCCACTTTTCGTAGCGGCCGCTGGGTCCGCCGTGCCCGCCGTCCATTTCCGTCTTCAGCACGATCGGCTTCGAACCGGTGGACACCTCGCGCAGCCTGGCCACCCACTTGGCCGGCTCCACATACAGCACGCGGGTGTCGTTCAGGCTGGTCACCGCGGCAATCGCCGGATAGGCGACCGGGCGGACATTCTCGTACGGGGAATAGGACTTCATGTAGTGGTAGACCTCCGGATCCGTGATCGGATTGCCCCACTCCTCCCATTCGAGCGCAGACAGCGGCAGGTCCGGATCGAGGATGGTGGTCAGCGCATCGACGAACGGCACCTGCGCCACGATGGCACGGTACTTTTCCGGCGCCAGGTTCGCCACCGCACCCATCAGCAGGCCGCCGGCACTGCCGCCCATCGCGGCAATGCGCGTCGGATCCGCCCAGCCGGAGGCAGCGATATGGACCGTGGCGTCCACGAAGTCCGTGAAGGTGTTCTTCTTGTACAGTTTCTTGCCGTTCTCGTACCAGTGCCGGCCCATCTCGCCGCCGCCGCGGATGTGCGCGATGACGAAGATGATCCCGCGGTCCAGCACGGACAGGCGGGCGATCGAGAACCCCGGATCCATGCTGACCTCGTAGGAGCCGTAGGCATACTGGAGCACCGGATTGGTGCCGTCCCGCTTCAGGTCCGCGCGCCGGATGATCGAGAGCGGGATCCTGGTCCCGTCCGCAGCGACAGCCCAGTCGCGCTCCGCAACGTACCGGCCGGCGTCGTACCCGCCCAGCACAGGAGTCTCCTTCCGCAGGTGCAGTGCCGCCCGCTCCGCCGGTTCCCCGGCGGCCGCCGGGAAGTAATCGTAGACCCGCGGCGGAGTGACGAAGGAGGTGTAGGACAGGCGCAGCACCGGCGCCTCGAACTCGGCGGCGCTGACGTGGCAGGTATAGAGCTGTTCGTCGAAGGCGGGTTCGACGGCGGCCGCCCCGGCTGCGCGCGCTGCGTCGCCTTCTGCCGCCTCCAGCGCCGCCAGCGGGATGATCTGGACGCGCTCGGTGGTGTCCTTGCGCAGCGAGACGACCAGATGGGTGCTGGTGATGCCGGCGCCGTTGATGCGCACCTCGGCGTTGTGCGGAATCACCGTGGTCCAGTGCTGCTCCGCCAGCGGCTTGCCGGCGTCGGACACGTCCATCAGGCTGACCATGGAATTGACGGCGTCCCGGTTGTGCACCAGGACCAGCTTGTCGACGCCGGCCAGCGTCACCGGCTCGGCTTCATACAGGATGCGCTCGTCCCGACTGATGATGGTCTGCAGTTCCGCGTCCGGCCGCCGCAGGTCCAGCAGCCGCAGCTCGCTGTACTCGGAGCAGCCGCTGCCGATCACCAGGTAGTTCCGGTTGCTGGAGACGTCGAAGCCCACCCACATGCCCGGGTCGTCTTCGGTGAATACCACTGTGTCCTCGGCGATCTGGGTTCCGAGCGTGTGGCGGCGGACCTGGTAGGGCCGCCAGCTCTCATCCACCACGGTGTAGAAGATGGACCGGCCGTCGGGGGAGAAGGCGCCGCCGTAGAACACATCCGGGATCGTGTCGGACAGCAGCTCGGCGGTGCGCAGGTCCTTCACGTACTGGGTGAACCGTTCGTCGCCGGTGTTGTCCACCGAGTACGTCAGGAAATCGCCGTCCTCCGAGACGGAGAAACCGCCCAGCGCGAAGAACGGTTTGCCTTCGGCCTCCGCGTTGCAGTCAAGCAGCACGATTTCGCCCGGAACCGGGGTTGAAGGGTCGACGGCGGGCGGGGTCCAGTCCGCGGCGATGTCACCGGTGTCCTGCGCCGCGGTGCGGCAGTAGATGGGGTACTGGCTGCCCTCTACGGTGCGGCTGTAATACCACCAGGCGCCCTTGCGCCCCGGGACCGACAGGTCCGTTTCCTGGGTGCGGTTCTTGATCTCATTGAAGATGTCCGTGCGCAGCTGTTCCTGGTGCTGCGTCAGGGCTTCCGTGTAGAAGTTTTCCGCCTTGAGGTGCTCGATGACCTCCGGGTTGTCCTTGTCCCGCAGCCACTCGTAGTGGTCCACGAACTCGTCCCCGTGGTGGGTGCGGGTCTGCGGTACCTTGCGGGCAACAGGAGGCTGGGCTGAGGCAGGGTCGGTAGAGCTCATGGGCTCCATCCTACGGCTGTCATCCGTGCGGCGGTGGACGTTGCAGGTCCCTCAGTCGTTCCGTTCGGCCTGGTGCTGGGCTCCGGTTCCGCCGACTTCCCGGGGCAGCTCGAGGACCGGGACCAGGACCAAGTCCTGGATCTTCCAGTCCAGGTCGATGCACTTGGACCGGGCCTGCGCCAGGACCTGCAGCGACGGCATCGCGCCGTCGCGGGGTACGACGAAGGATTCGATGTGGAAAACGTGGCCCTCGTCGCGGACCCGCGATCCGGCGTCGTGCACCCACGGGAGCCCACGCAGGTACTCGTCGAGTTCGGCGATCAGCGGGTGTGGTTCAGAATCGTCGAAGGTGGTGGCCCGGGCATCCATCAGGTCCCTGATGGCCCCGCCCATGTTCTTCACGCCGTCGCGCAGGATGCTGCCGGCGATAAAAAGGGCGGCGGCAGCATCGGTCCACCAGAGCCCGATTCCGATGCCGGCGACGCCGACGATGGCTCCGATGGCGGTCATCCAGTCCGCCTTGTTCATGTCCGCGTCCGCGTACAGCACCTTGTCGTGGATTTCCTTCGCAAGCTTCAACTTGATCCGGCCCAGGATCACCGGCGGCACGGAGGTGATGGCCATGACAAGCATCATGAGCCAGCCTAGCCAGAAGGTCTGCCCGAACAGTTGGACCGAGCCAATGGGCGGATGTTCACCCCGCAGCAGCGTGAGCGCGGATTCAACCACCAGGACGGCACCCATGACCAGCAAGGCGACACCGGCGACCAGGTGGGCGACGCCAATCGAACGGTGGTAGCCGTACGGGTGGGCAGTCGTGGGCGCCTTGCTGACGATCTTGACCGCCAGGAGGAAGGCGATCGGGGGAGCGATTGAGAGCATGTCCTCGATCCACGCCGCACGCATGGCTTGGGAATTGCCCAATACCAGGAACACCAGTGTGGCGGTGACTGCCAGCGTCCCGATGCTGATCCACTCGATGCGGATGGCGCGCTTGAGGACCTTGGCCTGCTGGTCCGTCAACTCAGTGCGACCGAACCTGCGCGTCATGGCTGTACCTCCTGTTCCAGCAGGAACCGTTCGAGTGCCAGGAGGAAGGCGTTCTCACCCATCCGGGCCGCCATCACCAACTTCTCCTGCTTTCCGGCTTCGTTTTCGGCTTCGGCGTACGGTTTGGTGATGGCCGCCTTGTCCGTCCATGGGGACTTTGACGTCAGCCCACCGATCACCAGGTCCAGCTCGCCGCGGCGCAGCTCCTCCATGAGGGATTCCTCCCCGCCGCCGGACCACTCAATCCGGGCGCCAATGGATTCTGCGAAGTCCTCGACCAGGTCCACTTCGATCCCGCTGGGCGGTGCATTGTCATTGAGCTCGGTCCATGGTTCGTTGGGGGAGACGCCCACCCGCATGATCCCGCCGCGGACGCGTTCCAGCGTGCCCTCGGGATCAGCAGGGATGCTGATTCCACAGCCCGCCAGGACCATCAGGACGGCAAATGCGGCAATTCCTGCTAACAGTCTTCCGGTGTAGACCCTCATGCCCTGACCATAACCATGCTTGCCAATCGGTGAAAGCCGCGTTTACTGGATTGGATGGAAACCGTATCGACGCTCCTTGACTCGATCGCCGGCATTGGCCGTGATCCGGTTCGCGGCGGCTACTCACGGCCGGTGTTTTCCGCTGCGGAACTGCAGCTGCGCAGCTGGTTCACCGAGCAGGCCCAACGGCGCGGGCTGGCGGTGGAATCGGACCGGAACGGGATCTTGTGGGCCTGGTGGGGTGAACCGCAGGAGGGCGCGCTGGTGACCGGCAGCCATCTGGATTCGGTGCCCGGCGGCGGCGCCTACGACGGCCCGCTTGGCATTGCCGGCGCGCTGGCCGCGGTGGACGTGCTCCGCGGCCGTGGAGTTGAGCCGCGGCGGCCGCTGGCCATCGCCGTCTTTCCCGAGGAGGAGGGTTCCCGTTTCGGCGTCGCCTGCCTGGGAACGCGCCTGCTGACCGGCGCCATTGATCCGGACAAGGCCCGCAGGCTGAAGGACGCCGACGGAAACACCTTCGCGGACGTCTGCGCCGCCAACGGGATCGACCCCGGCCGCCTTGGCCCGGATCCGGACAACCTGCGCCGGATCGGAGACTTCGTCGAGCTCCATCTGGAACAGGGCCGGGGCCTTGCCGACCTGGGACATCCCGTGGCCGTCGGCTCCTCGATCCTCGCCCATGGACGCTGGAAACTGTCCGTGGCCGGACAGGGCAACCATGCCGGCACGACACTGATGGCGGACCGGACGGATCCCATGGTTGCCGCCGCCCATATGGTGCTGGCCGTCCAGAAAGCGGCGCGGGCGCAGCGGGATGCCCGTGCGACGGTCGGGCGCCTGCAGCCTGTGCCGGGCGGGACGAATGCCATCCCATCGCGGGTCGATCTCTGGCTGGACGTGCGCCATCCCGTGGATGAGGTGATGGCCGCCGTCGTCGAAAAAATCCACGGCCAGGCACAGAAGATCGCGGCCTTCGAAGGATGCACAGTGACGCTGACGGAGGAATCGTTCAGCCCGGCGGTGCAGTTCGACCGCCACCTGCAGCGGCAGCTGGTGCAGTCGCTGCCCGGCGCGCCGGTCCTGGCCACCGGTGCGGGGCACGATGCCGGAATCCTGTCCGCCGTCGTGCCTGCCGGGATGCTGTTCGTCCGCAACCCGACGGGGATCTCGCATTCGCCCGAAGAGTTCGTGGAGCCCGCAGACGCCGATGCCGGCGCCGTGGCGTTGGCCGACGTCATCGAGGATCTGGTGTGACGGCGGCGGTTCGGCTGCCCGCTGCCGTCAACGCGCATTCGCACGCGTTCCACCGGCTCCTGCGCGGCCGGACCCAGGACCAAACCGGCAGTTTCTGGGCCTGGCGGGAGCGGATGTACGCGGCCGCCCGGTCGCTGGAGCCGGAGAGCTATGAGCGTCTGGCGACCGCTGTTTTCGCCGAGATGGTGGTGTCCGGTTTCAGCGCAGTCGGGGAATTCCACTATCTCCACCACCGGCCCGACGGCAGCCCGTATCCCGGCCACGGCATGGAATTGTCCTTGGCACGTGCGGCCCGGAAGGCCGGAATCCGGCTGGTGCTGCTGGATGCCTGCTATCTGGAGGGCGGGATCGGACAGCCGCTGAATGCAACGCAGCGCCGGTTTTCCGACGGCGGTGTGCGCGCCTGGCTGCGCAGGCTGGCGGACCTGCGGTCCGCCGTCGCGCAACAGTTCGATTCGGAATGGGTGCGCGTGGGCGCTGCGGTCCACTCCGTCCGGGCCGTCGTCCCCGCGGACCTGGCAGTCATTGCCGCGGAGCTGGACCCGGACATCCCACTGCACATCCACCTGTCCGAACAGCCGGTGGAAAATGCGCAGTGCCGGGCAGTCTATGGCCTGGGTCCTACGGAACTGCTGCACCGCAGCGGGCTGCTCACCGCCCGGCTGTCCGCAATCCATGCGACCCATCTGGACCCGCGGGAAATTGAGCTGCTGGGCGCCGCCGGCTGCTCTGTTGTTCTGTGTCCCACCACGGAGGCCGACCTCGCCGACGGGATAGGCCCCGGCGTCGAGCTTGCCGCCGCCGGAGCCGCCCTGGCGCTGGGAACGGACCAGCACGCCGTCGTTGATCCCTGGCTGGAAATGCGGGCGCTGGAGCACGGGGAGCGCCTGCGCAGCGGCATCCGCGGCCGTTTCACGCCGCAGCAGCTGCTGGAGGCAGCCACGGCCGGCGGCAGGCGCAGCCTCGGCCTGGACCAGCCTGGCCTGGACCAGCCTGGACTGGACCAGTCTGGGCTGGACCAGTCTGGGCTGGACCAGTCTGGGCTGGACCCCCTTGCCGGAAGCCCGTGTCCGGACGACTGGATGGAAATCCGCACGGACACAGTCCGCACCGCCGGCGCGGCCCCGGAGCAGCTGCCGCTGGTGGCGACCGCCGCCGACGTTGCCGCGGTCTCCATCGGCGGCAGGATCGTGGCCCGCAACGGCATTCATGAGACCCTGGGCGACCCGGCGGACCTGTTGCGGGATGCGATCGGAGCACTGCGGCCGCCTGGCCAGTGCAGGTAAGCGATCGCTGCAGTCAAGCAGCAGGCAAGATAGTACGCATGCACAGTGATCAGCCGTCATCATCCACGGGATCGTCCATCGGGGCCCGGCAGCTGGAGCGGCCCCGCAGCCTGGCCGGGCTGCGGGCGGAGGTCCTCATTGTCCTGGGGCTTTCGCTGGGACAGTCGGCCGTCTACGCAGTGGTCAACCTGCTGGACAAGCTCACCCAGGGTCCGCTGTCCGGACAGACCACCACGCTCAACCCCGGCCTGAACGACCGCCAGTACTTCGACCTGACCTACCAGCTGCTGGACATCGTCTTTACGTTGGTGCCGGTGGCCCTGGTGCTGTTCCTCATGACGGAGCCGGGCCGGTCCGCGTTCCGGCGGATCGGCTTTACCTTTGCGCGGCCGGCGGTGGACTTCGGGCTGGGTTTCGGGCTGGCGGCGGTGATCGGAGCGGGCACGCTGGGCGTCTATGCCGCCGGCCGCGCACTCGGGTTGACGACGGCGATCGTGCCCACCGCACTGGACACCTACTGGTGGACCCTGCCGGTGCTGATCCTGTCGGCGCTGCGCCACGCCGTGCTGGAGGAGGTCATCGTGGTGGCCTACCTCTTCGACCGCTTCGGCAGGTTCGGCTGGGCGGTGCCGACGACCGTCGTCGTCAGCGCGCTGATCCGTGGCAGCTACCACCTCTACCAGGGGTTCGGCCCGTTCATCGGCAATGTCCTGATGGGCCTCATTTTCGGCTATGCCTACTTAAAGACGAAGCGCGTGATACCACTGGTCGTGGCCCACGCGCTCCTCGATATCGCCGGCTTCGTTGGCTATGCCCTCTTCGGTCCGGCGATCGGCATCGGCAGCTAAATCGTCACCAAGCCGTTGGCCGTGTCAAACGTGACGGAAACAATGCCGGGCGTGCCGTTCGGCGCGATCCAGTCCACCTTCACGTCGTCCAGCGGATGCTCCACCGGGGTGCCCAGCCATTCGGTCACCCGTTCGGCCGAGCCGGCGATCGTCATCGATGCCAACCGCACCGTGGCCGGGAAGGCGTTGGACGGGTGCAGGGAAGGATCGCTTTCCCACTTGACCATGAACGGAACCTGCGGGTCCGCGATCAGGCCCTTGATGCCGATCTGCTGCCAGAGCAGCTCGCGGCCGTCCGGGAACTTGCGGTTGCCGGGGACGGCGTTGCGGCCCAGGCGCTTTTCGAACGGGGCCAGGTCGTCAACGGCGACGCACCAGCCCATCCAGCCGCCGCCCGCTTCGGAGCGCGCACGCACGGCCTGGCCGAAGGGAGCCTTGTCGGACACGGGATGGTCCAGTACCTCGAGGACGTCGAGGTACTGCCCGTTGGTGAGCGAGAAAATCATGTTCCGGGTACCGAAACGGGGATGGATTCCGCCCTTGACGGGCTTGATGCCGAGCTGGTCGGCGATGCGGTCGGCGGTGGCCGCCAGACCGTCAGGTTCACAGGCATAAGAAACATGGTCCAGGCGCATACGGACATATTTGCACTTTGTGATCTGGCTCTCGACTAAGGCGAGCCTAAGTGAATCGTTCCCGTCGCCTGGAGGAATCTTTTGTTACGCGCGTCCGAAATGTAGCGTGCGCTGCTGCAGGTTCACATCGCGTCACATTGTTGCGGACCGTCGGGCTCCCTCAGGACACTGGATCCAGGTCATGAGTGCCAGCAAATAAGCCCCGGCTTGCTGGCCGGCAACCCTCCAACCGCGGTGGGGTGCCCCGGGTGAAGACCAGGCGGGTATCACAAGATACGCCGCAAGCGCGGGCCTCACACCCACCTGGCACAGCCAGCTGGATACATGCGGCCCAAAACGGAAAGGGACGCTATGTCCAATAAATGGTCATTCGAAACGCGCCAGATCCACATTGGCCAGGAGCCGGACTCCGCCACGGGGGCGCGGGCCTTGCCGATCTACCAGACCACGTCCTTTGTCTTTCCGAGTGCGGAGAGTGCGGCCAACCGCTTCGCCCTGGCCGAACTGGCGCCGATCTACACCCGCATCGGCAATCCCACGACTGAAGCGGTGGAAACGCGGATCGCGGACCTCGAAGGCGGCGTAGGTGCCCTGCTGCTGTCCTCCGGGCAGGCCGCAGCGTCCTTCGCGATCCTGAACGTCGCCGAAGCGGGCGACCATATCGTGGCCAGCCCCAGCCTCTACGGCGGAACCCAGAACCTGTTCAAGCACACCCTGAAGAAGCTCGGCGTCGAGACGACGTTCGTTTCCGATCCGGACAACCTGGACGAATGGCGGGCTGCGGTCCGCCCGAATACCAAGGCCTTCTTCGGCGAGGTGGTCTCCAACCCGCGGCAGGACGTGCTGGACCTTGAAGGCATCAGCGCAATTGCCCACGAGGCAGGCGTGCCGCTGATCGTGGACAATACCCTGGCCACGCCGTACCTGATCCGGCCGATCGAGTGGGGTGCCGACGTCGTGGTCCATTCGGCGACCAAGTACCTGGGCGGCCACGGCACCTCCATTGCCGGCGTCATCGTCGATTCGGGCCGGTTCAACTACGGTGCCGATCCGGAGAGGTTCCCCGGTTTCAACACCCCGGATGAGAGCTACAACGGCCTGGTCTATGCCCGCGACCTGGGGGAGGGCAGCCCGCTGGGCGCCAACCTGTCCTACATCCTGAAGGCGCGCGTCCAGCTGCTGCGCGACCTGGGATCGGCGGTCTCGCCGTTCAATGCCTTCCTGATTGCCCAGGGCCTGGAAACACTGAGCCTGCGGGTCGAACGGCATGTGTCCAACGCCAAGCAGGTTGCCGAGTGGCTGCAGAAACACGACGCCGTCGAGTCGGTTGCGTATGCCGGCCTGCCTTCCAGCCCGTGGTACGAGCGGGGGCTCAAGTACGGTCCGAAGGGCACCGGCGCGATCGTGTCCTTCAACATCGCCGGCGGCGTGGAGGCCGGCAAGCGGTTCGTGGATGCGCTGGAGCTGCATTCGCATGTGGCTAATGTTGGAGATGTGCGGTCGCTGGTCATCCATCCGGCGTCCACGACCCACAGCCAGCTGACCGAAGCCGAACAGCTTGCCGCGGGAGTCACTCCCGGGCTGGTGCGGCTGGCGGTCGGAATCGAACACATCGACGATATCCTTGCTGATTTGGATGCAGGATTTAGGGCGGCAAAACAAGCGTGACAGCAGTGCAACCACAGGAACGTACAACCGTAGCGAATACCGTGTTCCGCGGCGGACCTGGGACGGAAGCTCCGTCCCGGGTTTTGCCGTATCCGCAGGAGGCGCAGCCGGCGGCTGAGCCGGAACGCACCATTGACCCCGCCGGCCTGCGGCGCGTCCCGGACGGGACGCTCCTGACCGCCTCCATTGGCGAATTCCAGCTGGAGACCGGCGGCTACCTGCCGGAGGTGGAGCTGGCCTATGAAACCTGGGGCACCCTCAACGAGGATGCTTCCAACGCAGTGCTTATCGAGCATGCGCTGACCGGCAGCTCGCACGTGGCTCAGGGCGAGGCGGAGGAGGCCGGCTGGTGGGACGTGCTTGTCGGCCCCGGAAAGACGGTGGATACGGATCGCTACTTCGTGGTCTCGGTCAACATGCTCGGCGGCTGCTACGGCTCCACCGGTCCCGCTTCCGCGGATCCGGAGGGCCGGCCCTGGGGGTCACGCTTCCCGTTCGTGACCATCCGCGATTCCGTGCGGGCGGAGGCCCTGCTGGCCGACCAGCTGGGCATCCCGCGCTGGCGCGCGGTGATCGGAGGGTCGATGGGCGGCGCCCGTGCGCTTGAATGGGGTGTGACCTTCCCGGACCGGGTGGAGCACTGCGGCGTCATCGCCTGCGGCGCGGCCAGCACCGCGGAGCAGATCGCGTTCGCACAGGCTCAGGTCCTGGCCATCCGGCAGGACCGGCACTTCGCCGGCGGCGACTACTACGGCGGCGAGCCGCCGGTGGAGGGGCTGGGCCTGGCCCGCCGCATCGCCCACATCACCTACCGCACGGAAGAGGAGCTGGGCATGCGCTTCGGACGCAATGCCCAGGGCGACGAGGCACCGCTCGGCGCCCAACGCTCGGCCGAGCGTGGCCGCTACGGGGTTGAAAGCTATCTGGACCACCAGGCCAGGAAGCTGGCGCACCGCTTCGATGCGAACAGCTACATCGTGCTCACCGAGGCGCTGATGAGCCATGACGTGACCCGCGGCCGTGGTTCGCTGCAGGAGGCGGTGGCCGGAGCGACCGCGGAATTCTTCATCGCCGCCGTGGCCTCGGACCGGCTCTACTTCCCATCCCAGTCGGAGGAACTGGCTGCCGCCCTGCCCGGCGATGTCCCCGTGCACATCATCGAGGCGCCGATCGGCCATGACGGCTTCCTGACCGAGATCCACCAGCTGGGCGACGAGCTCGAGCGGGCCATGTTCCCCCGCGCCTGAGCAGGTCAGGATCGTTTTTGGCCAGGACCGTCGCCGCCAGGGTGGTAATTGTTGAAGCTTCAACTAGGGTTGTGGAACAATGGACGGCATGACTGAAACCGCATCCTGGCAACCCACCACCATCTGGTCCAAGCCCGAGTCCGAACGTGCCGGCACTCCGCTGCTGGTCATGTTCCACGGCTACGGCGCCAACGAGCAGGACCTCATGGGCATCGCTTCGCAGCTGCCCGAGGAATTCACCGTCGTGTCCGTCCGTGCCCCGCAGCCCATGGGGCCCGGCTTCACCTGGTTCCCCCTGGTCCATGATCCGGAGTTCTCGCTGGAGAAGGTCAAGAAGACGGTCGGCGACGTCTGGCACTGGCTCGACGGCGTCCGCGGCATCCACAGCAGCGTCACACTGCTCGGCTTTTCCATGGGCATGGCCGTGGCCACCAGCCTGCTGCGCCACCGGCCCGGCGACTTTGCCGCCGTTGTCGGCCTTTCCGGCTTTGCCATGGACGCCCAGGGGGACAGCTGGTTCAATGACGCCGCAGTGAAGGAAAACAAGATCCCCGTCTTCTGGGGCCGCGACCAGGAGGACACGGTCATTACGCCGGACAAGGTCGAGTACACGCATAGCTGGCTGACCAGCCATACCAAGCTGACCAAGGTCCTCTACGCAGGCATGTGGCACGGGATCAGCGCCCAGGAACTGGCGCATGTGAAGGAATTCCTGACCCTGACCGTACTGGCTCCGGCAAAGTAGCCCTATCCCGCAGCCTTCGGCGGCCGGCACCTTGTTCGTGCCAGCGCCGGAGGCCGCGGAGTGTCAGTTCCACGCTGTCAGTCGGGCGGAGCGTCAGTCGTGCGCCGGTACGATGCGTACTGTCGTTCCGGCGACCGTAACAGTGTCCCCGAGGTGCAGTTTGCGCCCCCGGCGGGCCTCCACCTCGCCGTTTACTTGCACATTCCCACTTTCGATGTATTCTTTGGCTTCAATGCCGTCTTCCGCCAGATTGGCCAGCTTGAGAAGCTGACCCAAGCGGATCACCTCGTCGCGGATGGGGATGTCCTCAATGCCAGATTCATTCATAAAGCCATGATGCCTGAATCCACCCGGGTCGCCGAAGGACAGGCCGCGCGGCAGGTCAGGCAGATCCCGGCCGCGGTCGGGATCTGCCTGGCGGTGCTGACCGGCCTGCTGATGCCGCTGCAGGCGAGGATCAACAGCGCATTATCGGATCGCACCGAGGACGGGATCCTTGCTGCCCTGGTGAGTTTCGGCGTGGGACTGATCGTCATGGCCGTGGCCACCGCGGCGGTGCCGGCGGGCCGGAAAGGCCTGGGCGAAATCGGGCCGGCCCTTAGGGCCAGGCGGTTTCCGGCCTGGTACATGGCCGCGGGTGTGTTCGGTGCCTTCTATGTCCTGACCCAAACTCTTACGGTCGGGACCATCGGCGTGGCGCTGTTCACCGTCGCGGTTGTGGCCGGGCGGACGATCAGCGGCCTGCTCATCGACCGGACAGGATTTGGCTCCGCAAGCCCGCGGCCGCTGAATGTGCAGCGTCTGCTGGGCGGCTGGCTCGCCATCATGGCTGTGCTGTGGGCCATCTCCCCGGAGCTCGAGCAGGGCGTGGACCTGACCGTCCTCATGGCCACCATCGTCTTTCCCTTGGTGGCGGGTTTCCTGCTGAGCTTCCAGCAGGCCATGAACGGCAGTGCCGCCGTCGGCTATGGCACCCCGCTGACCGCGACCCTGGTCAATTTCGCGGCCGGCGCGGCGGCGCTCCTGCTGGCATGGCTGGTCAAGCTGGGTATCACCGGGTTCGGTGAATCCCTGCCGGCCGAGCCGTGGTACTACGTCGGCGGCGCCCTGGGTTGCCTCTTCGTGGGCCTGGCTACTGTGCTGGTCCGCCACATCGGGGTCCTGCTGATGGGACTGGGCCTGGTCTCCGGACAGCTGTTCGGGTCGCTGCTGATGGATCTGCTGTTCCCCGTGGAGAATGCGCATGTCGACTTCGCATCGGTCGCCGGCGCCGTGGCGACCCTTGCCGCTGTCGTCATCGCCGTCCTGCCCTGGCACCCGCGGCGCCACGGCAGGAACGGCAAGCGGAAGCAAAGAAGAGAGCAGGTCGGGCGTTCCGTTTTCTAGGCCGGACTTTGTTCCGGCGGTCCGGCAGGTAGGCTTGCCCTAAGCGGACCGCACCCAGCGGCCTTGTATTTCTTTGGAGTCACCACTATGGCAGCAGCTAAATCCAATCTGGACCCGATCATCTCTCTCGCGAAGCGCCGCGGCTTCGTCTTCCAGGCCGGTGAGATCTACGGTGGTTCGCGTTCCGCTTGGGATTACGGGCCGCTGGGCGTGGAGCTGAAGGAAAACGTCAAGCGCCAGTGGTGGCAGTCCATGGTCCGCGGCCGCGAGGACGTAGTAGGCCTGGACTCGTCCGTGATCCTGCCCCGCCAGGTGTGGGAAGCCTCCGGCCACGTCGAGGTCTTCAGCGACCCGCTGGTCGAGTGCCTCAGCTGCCACAAGCGCTTCCGTGCGGACCACCTCGAGGAGGAATACGAGGAGAAGAAAGGCCGCGCCGCCGAGAACGGCCTGGCCGATATCGCCTGCGCCAACTGCGGCACCAAGGGCCAGTGGACCGAACCGCAGGAATTCTCCGGCCTGCTGCGGACCTATCTGGGCCCGGTGGCCAACGAGGAAGGCCTGCACTACCTCCGCCCCGAGACCGCCCAGGGCATCTTCGTGAACTTCAACAACGTGCTGACCACCTCCCGCAAGAAGCCGCCGTTCGGCATCGGCCAGATCGGCAAATCCTTCCGCAACGAGATCACACCCGGAAACTTCATCTTCCGCACCCGTGAGTTCGAGCAGATGGAAATGGAGTACTTCGTCGAGCCCGGCACCGACGAAGAGTGGCACAAGTACTGGATCGATACCCGCCTGAAGTGGTACACGGATCTGGGCATCAAGCCGGAAAACCTGCGCCTGTTCGAGCACCCCCTGGACAAGCTGAGCCACTATTCCAAGGGCACCACGGACATCGAATACCGCTTCGGGTTCCAAGGCTCCGAATGGGGCGAGCTGGAGGGCATCGCCAACCGGACGGACTTCGACCTGACCACGCATGCCAAGCACTCGGGCACCGACCTGAGCTACTTCAATCAGGCGACCGACGAGCGCTACGTTCCGTACGTCATCGAACCGGCCGCCGGCCTCACTCGCTCTTTCATGGCGTTCCTTGTTGATGCCTACGCCGAGGACGAAGCCCCCAATACCAAGGGCGGCGTGGACAAGCGCACCGTGCTCAAGCTTGACCCGCGGCTGGCTCCGGTCAAGGCCGCGGTGCTGCCGCTGAGCCGGAACGAGGCCCTCTCGCCGAAGGCCAAGGACCTGGGCGCACAGCTGCGCCGGAACTGGAACATCGATTTCGACGATGCTGGCGCGATCGGCCGCCGCTACCGCCGCCAGGACGAAATCGGCACCCCGTTCTGCATCACGGTGGACTTCGACACCCTTGAGGACCAGGCCGTCACGATCCGTGAGCGGGACACCATGGCGCAGGAACGTGTGGGCCTGGACAAGGTAGAGGGGTACCTTGCCGCGAAGCTCATCGGCGCCTAGCAGCATGACGAATGTGACGTACCGGCCGTGGCGTGAAGGCGACGACCTGGCGCTGCTGGAAATCTGGGGCGATGCCGAGCGCTCCGCCGATGACCGGGCCCTGTTCCGCGAAGCATCCGACAATCCCTTCGTCCGCACCATCGTGGCGGAGGATTCGGGCATTCCGGTGGCGGCCGGCGTCGTCAGCGAAGCCAGCGTCCACCCGGAGCGGCTCTGGGCATACGTCGAGGTGGCCAAGGACCACCGGAACTTTGGCATCGGCTCCACACTGCTGACCATGCTTCGCCATGAGCTCGAGGGGGCCCGCGAGTCCAGGCCCGGGTTGGTGACCAAATTGCGGAGCAAGGTCATACCCGGTTCCGATGGCGCGCACTTTGCCGCGAGCGTCGGGCTGCAGCCGATCCAGCGGTCCCGGATCGTCCGGGTGGAACCCGGCGCCCTGCAGGTCAGCGGGCTGACTGAGGAAAGCGAGGCACAGGTTGAAGATCTGGCCACCGGTTCCGTCGAGCTGACGCGCGCCCTGTGGGACTTCTACCGTGCAGTGCACCAGTGGGATCCGCCGGCGGAGCTGGGGCTGGGCAAGGTCAACCAGTTGTTCCTCGGCGAAGCGGCAGGGGCCCATGGCGCTGTTGTGCTGCGCATCGGCGGCAGTATCCAGGCGTTTGCCATTAGCTACGAGCGGCATTCCCAGGAGGCCCCGGCCGACGTGCTCTTCGGCTATGCCCCGGAGGCAGCGGATGTGCGCTCCTCCATCGCGAAGCTGCTGGCGCTTCTGGTGCACCAGTACCCGGTGGAGATCGAACTGGATGACTCGATGACGGAACTTGTGGCGGTGGTGGAGCCTCTGCTTGAGGCAGGGACGGCGTCCGTCATACGCGAATCCCTGGTGGTCAGCGACTGAGAGTACCGCCCCCGTGGTTGAGGGAGGCCCGCCAGGGCCGAGTTGAAACCCGGGGATCTCCTGCCGGCGGCGATCTACCGGAGAAACCGCCGCCCGGCGGGAAACCGGACCACGGAGAACCATGCTCCGGAAACGCGGCGCGACGAACCACCCCCGCCGTTCTGACCGGGGAGCATCACGTATCGGCCTTCGGAGAGCGGACCGTCACGGTCCACCTCGAAACAGCCTCATCCGGGTTTAGTTGTGGCTCCTGCTGTGATAACAATCACCGGCGGTCCTGATTCCCCGTGATTCGGCCGTCCTGTGGCCTTGCTGCGCTGTCAGGTGCCGCGGCAGTGTCTAGTCTTATGAAGGGCATTGACATCAGGGCGTCGACCCAAAGACGAAGGGCGGATTCGTGGGCCACAGCCATTCCCATGCCGTAGAAGAGGCCACGCAAACACCGGCCATGATCGCTGCCCGGCGCCGGGCCAACCTGTTGCTGACGGCCATCCTGGTGCCGGTAGCGGTGCTGACACTGGTGGGGTTGGTGCTGCTGTGGCCTTCGGGCGACCGCAGCGGCGTGACCATCGCAGACCCGTATGCCACGGCTGAGGGCGTGACCTTCGATACCGGCCAGGTGCAGCGGGTAGGCATCGAGGACTGTCCATCGTCGGTTGCCACCGTCGCTGCCGGCGGACAGTCACAGCAATGCCAGGTCGCTTTCACCATGCCAGATGCAGGCGGTTCGGTGATTCCGGTTGAGGTGACGCCGGAGATCGCCCAGGTCAACGCCGTCGAAGCCGGCGACACGATCCGCTACCTCAACCTCGAGCAGGTCATTCAAGGCAACGCCGCCTCCCTGTATGTGTTCGTTGATTTTGTCCGCACTGCCCCGATCGCCCTGCTCGCGGTGTTGTACGCCGTCGTCGTTGTTGCCGTTGCCCGCTGGCGCGGCCTGCGGGCGATGATCGGACTGCTCGGCGCCTACGTCGTCATGGCCCAGTTCATGCTGCCCGGGCTGGTGGAAGGTAAACCGCCGCTGCTGCTGGGGCTGGTGGGTTCGGCCGTGATCATGTTCGGTGTGCTCTACTTCGCCCATGGCTTTTCCTCGCGGACCTCGACGGCGCTGCTGGGCACGCTCTTCGGACTGGGAGTGACGGCGCTGCTCGGCGCGTGGGCCACGGACGCAGCGTTCCTGACCGGCGTGGGAGACGACAATTCCTACCAGCTCATCAATGCCTCCGACAGTATCTCCATCTCCGGCATCATCATGTGCGGGCTGATCATCTCCGGACTCGGTGTACTCAATGACGTGACCATCACCCAGTCCTCGGCGGTCTGGGAACTGTATGAACTCGCGCCCAACACCACCGCCCGGCGCTTGTTCTCCGGCGCCATGCGCATCGGGCGCGACCACATCGCCTCCACGGTCTACACCATCGCGTTTGCCTACGCCGGCGCCGCCCTGCCGGTGCTGCTGCTCGTGTCCCTGTACGAGCGCCCGCTGATCGACACGCTCACCAGCGGTGAACTCGCCGAGGAAATCGTGCGCACCTTGGTCGGTTCGGTCGGGCTGGTCCTCGCCATTCCCATGACGACGGCGGTGGCCGTCCTGGTGGTCAAAGCGGTGGGCTCGCGCAACCTGGTAAGGGTGGCGCCGGGAACCGCCGGTGCACAGGCCATCGAGGAAGTGCTGGGCACCGAAGCGGCAACAGGCACCGAACCGGCGCCGGAAAGCCGCAGGGCGCGCCGGGACCGGGAGAACCAGGAGTGGGAGAACCAGGACCGGGAGAGCCGGGACCCGGAACACCGGTGATGACGAATCATCCACAGGCCAAAAGCTCAATTTGCCTTGTCTTGAGAGAATAGATGGGTGACTGTTACATCCGCTCTTTCTCCCGCCAGGACGACGACGGGGATGCCGCCTGAGACGAGGCTGGAGCTTCCGCCGCTTCAACTGGGGCCGCTGACCATTGACACGCCGGTGATCCTGGCGCCGATGGCCGGCATCACCAACACCGCCTTCCGCCGGCTGTGCCGCGAATACGGCGGTGGTCTGTACGTCTCCGAAATGGTGACCTCGCGGGCTTTGGTCGAGCGCACGCCGGAATCCATGCGCCTGATCAAGCATGACGAGGACGAGAAGATCCGTTCCGTCCAGCTGTACGGCGTGGACCCGGTCACGGTCGGCGCAGCCGTCCGCATGCTGGTGGAGGAAGACCGCGCGGACCATATCGACCTGAACTTCGGCTGCCCGGTGGCCAAGGTCACCCGCCGCGGCGGCGGGTCCGCCCTGCCGTGGAAGCTGGATCTGTTCACCGCCATCGTCCGGACGGCGGTCAGGGAAGCGGCCAAGGCCAACATCCCGCTGACTATCAAAATGCGCAAGGGGATCGACGACGACCACCTCACGTACCTCGACGCCGGCCGCATCGCCCGCGACAGCGGAGCCGCCGCCGTCGCACTCCACGGCCGGACGACGTCGCAGTTCTACTCAGGCCAGGCCGACTGGGATGCGATCGCGCGCCTGCGCGAGGAACTGCCGGACGTGCCGGTGCTGGGCAACGGGGACATCTGGTCCGCCGAGGACGCCATCCGCATGGTGCAGCAGACCGGCGTCGACGGCGTCGTGATCGGCCGGGGCTGCCAGGGCCGGCCGTGGCTGTTCGGCGACCTGCAGGCCGCCTTCGAAGGCAGTGACCGGCGGTTCCGCCCGGGGTTGGCGAAGGTCGCGGAGACGTTCTACCGGCACGCCGAACTGCTCGTGGACAATTTCGAAGACGAGGGCAAGGCGCTGCGGGACATCCGCAAGCATGTGGCCTGGTATTTCAAGGGCTACACCGTCGGGGGCGAACTGCGCGCCCGGCTCGCCCAGGTTCCCACGCTGGAAGTGCTCCGGGAACTGCTGGACCAGCTGGACCGGGACGCCCCGTATCCGGGCCCGGACGCGGAGG
The DNA here is from genome assembly GCF_059092905.1 of Arthrobacter sp. B0427-1-12. Classification (NCBI taxonomy): domain Bacteria; kingdom Bacillati; phylum Actinomycetota; class Actinomycetes; order Micrococcales; family Micrococcaceae; genus Arthrobacter; species Arthrobacter sp. B0427-1-12. The sequence goes on from NZ_JBNHIC010000026.1 coordinate 47,311, forward strand.
GCCCGCGCGGCCGCGCCGGCAGCGCCAAGCGCGTTGCCCTGCCGGACGGCTGGCTCGAGGAGCGCTGCCTCAACAGCGAGCAGCAGGCCCAGATTTCCGCAGCCGAACTCGACGTGTCAGGTGGCTAAGAGGACATGACCAGCACGCAGTCACCCCAGCCCTCCGGCTATACGGAATTCGACCAGGAGCGCTGGGTCACCGAACCGCCCAAGAGCACCTACCGGACCCACTTCGAACGCGACCGCGCCCGGGTGCTGCATTCGTCTGCGCTCCGCCGGCTCGGAGCCAAGACCCAGGTGGTGTCCCCGGACACGGATGACTTTGTCCGCACCCGCCTCACCCACAGCCTCGAAGTGGCCCAGGTGGGCCGCGAACTGGGCCGGCTCCTGGGCTGCGACCCGGATATCGTGGACGCCGCCTGCTTGTCCCACGACCTGGGCCACCCGCCCTTCGGCCACAACGGCGAAGCCGCGCTCAACGAGCTGGCGCACAGCATCGGCGGCTTTGAAGGCAACGCCCAGACGCTGCGGCTGCTGACCCGGCTGGAGCCCAAGATCATGGCCGTGGACGGCACTCCCGCCGGGCTGAACCTGACCCGCGCCAGCCTGGACGCCGCCTGCAAGTACCCGTGGACGGCGGCCAAGGCGCCGGTCATCCACGGCCACCGCACCAGTAAATTCGGTGCGTATGAGGACGACCTGCCGGTCTTCAACTGGCTGCGCCAGGGCGCGCCGGAGGGCAGGTCCTGCGTCGAAGCGCAGGTCATGGATCTGGCGGACGACATTTCCTATTCCGTGCACGACGTCGAGGACGCCATCGTCGCCGGCCATTTCCAGCTGCGCTGGATGGAGCATCCGGACCACCGCAGCCGTGTCATCGGCTACACCCAGCAGTGGTACCTGCCGCACAGCGATGCGGCAGCCGTGGAGGCGGCCTTGGCCCGCCTGGAAGCCACCGCAGTGTGGGTCCCGGAGCACGACGGGAGCCGCCGGTCGATGGCCGCGCTGAAGGACATGACCAGCCAGCTGATTGGTCGCTTCTGCCAGAGCGCGCTGGAAACCACCCGCCACATTTACGGGCCGGATCCGCTGACGCGGTACCGCGCCGAGGTGGTGGTGCCGGAGGAGACGGTCATGGAGATTGCGGTGATGAAGGGCCTGGCCACTACCTTCGTGATGACCAGCGACCTCCGCCAGCCGCTGTACGAGCGGCAGCGCCAGCTCCTCGGGGAGCTCGTGAACCAGTTGGCGGCTACGGGGGACCGGCACCTGGAGCCCACCTTCGCGGCGGACTGGCGGGATGCGGACGACGACGGTGCCCGCCTCCGCGTGGTCATCGACCAGGTCGCCTCGCTCACCGATGCCTCCGCCATAGCAATGCACGGCCGGGTGGCCGGGACCGCCCGGGCGCTGTGGTGACGGGGATGACGCTGTGCAGATGGAGATGACGCTGTGGCTGGCCTGATCAAGCGGGAGGACATCGACGAGGTCCGCCAGCGCACTGACATCAAGGAGATCGTCGACGGTTACGTGACCCTGAAGTCCGCCGGTATCGGCTCCTTCAAGGGCCTGTGCCCGTTCCACGATGAGCGTTCGCCGTCCTTCCACGTCCGCCCGCAGATGGGCTTCTACCACTGCTTCGGCTGCGGTGAGAGCGGTGACGTCATCTCCTTTGTGCAGAAGATGGACCACACCTCCTTCAGCGAAACGGTGGAGAAGCTGGCCGCCCGCATCGGCTTCGAACTCCACTACGAGGACGGCGGCAGCGGGCCGCGGCGCGAGGATGTCGGCAAGCGTCAGCGCCTGCTGGACGCGCACAAGATCGCCGCCGAGTATTTCCGCGACCAGCTGATGACCCCTGGCGCGGTGAAGGGGCAGCAGTTCCTGGACGCCCGCGGTTTCGGCCCCTCCGCGGCTGCACATTTCGGCGTCGGCTTCGCCCCGCAGGGCTGGGACGGACTGCTCAAGCACCTGCGCGGCCGCGGCTTCCGCGACGACGAACTCAGGAACACGGGCATGTTCTCCGAGGGCCAGCGCGGCATCTACGACCGCTTCCGCGGACGCCTCATCTGGCCCATCCGGGACATCACCGGTGACACGGTCGGCTTCGGCGCGCGCAAGCTCTTCGAGGACGATCCCGGCCCCAAATACCTCAACACCCCGGAGACCACGCTCTACAAGAAGTCTCAGGTCCTCTACGGGATTGACCTGGCCAAGCGGGACATCGCCAAGGGGCGCCAACTGGTTGTCGTCGAAGGCTATACCGACGTCATGGCCTGCCACCTGGCCGGCATTACGACGGCGGTGGCCACCTGCGGCACTGCCTTCGGTACCGACCACGTCAAGATCGCCCGCCGGCTGTTGTCCGACGACGGCACCGGCGGAGAGGTCATCTTCACCTTCGACGGCGATGAAGCGGGGCAGAAGGCTGCGCTGCGGGCATTCCAGGAGGACCAGCGGTTCATCGCCCAGACTTTCGTTGCGGTCGAACCCACCGGCGCGGACCCGTGCGACCTGCGGCAGACCAGGGGCGACGATGCCGTCCGCGAGCTCATCGCCTCGCGCCGCCCGCTCTTTGAATTCGCGATCAAGGCGACGCTGAAGAAGTACGACCTGGACACGGTCGAGGGCCGGGTCCAGGCGCTGCGCGCCTCCGCGCCGGTGGTCGCGCAGATCCGCGACTCGGCCATGCGCCCGGCCTACAGCAGGGAACTGGCGGGCTGGCTGGGGATGGACGTCGACGACGTCACGCGCGCCGTCGCGGCTGCGACCAAGCGTGCGCACGCCACGGAAGGGCATGGCAGGGACGCGCACGCCAAGGCCGGACATTCCCGGGATCCGCATTCCAAGGGCGCGCACGACGGCGACGCCCGGCGAGAGCGGCAGGACCACCGGAACCATGGCCGGCAGGAACACCATGAATCACGCGCCCGCGACGCACACGGCCACGAAGCGCACCAAAGCGAGCCGGCGCCGTCGTTCGCCCGGCCGGATCCGCGCGACCCGATGGCACGGATGGAGCGGGAGGCGCTGGAAGTCGTGCTGCAGCAGCCGGGCCTGCTCACCGCCGACCGGTGGGACAGCTTCCGGACCGCAGCATTCACCGTGCCGCTCTATGCGATGGTGCACCGGGCCATCCTGTCGGCCGGGGCTGCCGGGGCAACGCCGGCGCAGTGGGTCGAGCACGTCCGGCAGGCAGTGCCGGAGGACCTGCGGTCCATCGTCAGCGAACTGGCCGTGACGCCGCTGCCCGCGCGGGACGCCGACGCCCTGTTCCTGTACTGCAGGGACATCCTTGACCGGCTGTCCGAACTGCAGATCACCCATCTGAAGTCGGAGAAGCTGGGGCAGCTTCAGCGCCTGGACCCGGCGGCGGACCCGGCCCTGTTCCAGCAGCTCAACCGCGAGCTGATGGAACTGGAAATGCAGCGGCGGGCGCTGCGCCGCGCGGAGTGAGCCTAGCCGGGACCAGCGCTGACTCGGCAGTGCCGCTCGGCCGATTTTGTACGGCGCTGGACCTTCTAGTAAGCTTGTATCCGTTGCTTTCCCCCGTAGCTCAATTGGCAGAGCATTCGACTGTTAATCGAAGGGTTACTGGTTCGAGTCCAGTCGGGGGAGCGAAAAGGCCTTCGACCTGCGGAAACCCCGTGGGGAGAAGGCCTTGGTTTTGCCGCCGGGTCCGTCCCTCATCACTGAAAAGGACGGAATCCGGCGGAATGTGGTGAATGACGGATCTTCCTGTAAAGTTGATTCGTTGCTTTCCCCCGTAGCTCAATTGGCAGAGCATTCGACTGTTAATCGAAGGGTTACTGGTTCGAGTCCAGTCGGGGGAGCGAAATGAGCCCCGGTCCAGCGTCAACCGCTGGACCGGGGCTTTCCTGTTTGTCCGGGCGGGCTGCCCGGCCCCTTGGCCGCGCCTCTAGGGACGCGGGTAGGCCTCGCTGAACCGGTACAGGCCCCAGGTGTGGCCCACGTAGGGGACTTCCACCAGCCCGTGGGTCCTGGGAATGTCCGGCCCGTAGATCCGGGGCAGGTGCTCTTCCACGAAACTGCGGCCCCGTTCCAGCCGGTTCAGCCCCTGGGAATCGGCGGCGCAGGAGGTGTCCAGGTCGGCGTCGCGGACGGTGTCTGCCGTGCCGAGCAGGTACATGACCCGCTTGGCCGCCAGTTGCTGGCGGTGCTCCTCCCGGGTCGAGGCCTGCATGTAGGAATTCGCCTTGTTCAGGCCGTACTTGTAATCGTTGTAGCTTCCGGAGCACTGCGCATACGGGTAGGGCCGGTTGCTGTCCAGGTACAGGTAGGACCCGGCGTTCGCCGGAACCACAAGGTCCACGTTCCGGGCCTTGCTGCCCGAGGCCCAGCGGGACGTGAACTGCCCTCCGGCGCTGTGGCCTGTGACGACCACCCGTTCCAGGTTCGGATACGTGTCGTCATCGAGCAGGGCCAGCAGCCGGTCAACCACCGCGAAGGAGGATATGCCGCTGGGGTCGAGCGAATTGTCGCTGTGCTTCCAGCCGTCGTCATCCCAGTGCATCTGGCCGTCCGGGAGGTCCTCCGGTGCCAGGAAATGCGGCGCGATCACCAGCGTCGACCGGATGGAGCCGTGCAGGCTGGCCGCTGCTTCGGTCAAACTGGCATAGGACCGTGCGTTCCGTCCGTTCCCGTGGACGACGATGACGGCCGTGCGCACCGCTGAGTTCGGTTCGCCGATGACGCCGTTGCCGGCATAGGCCAGCGGAACGGGGCCGATGAGATCGGTGGTCCGTTCCACGGTCTGGGTAGTCAGCGGCGTGTCAGGCGGCGCCGCCTGGGCCGGAACTGCAGGTGGAACAGCCAGCAGCAAGGCCAGCGCCAGGGCCGCCGTGCACAGGGCAGCGACGATCCGGGGGTATCCGGGCATAGGTGCAGATCCTGATTCTGTTGGTGGGGGAAGCGCACTGGAAAGCCGTGCGGCAGGCAGGACAAAACAAAGGCCATCCGCGGCGGCGGATGACCTGTCATTGTCGGGTGGCCCGTTCGGGGGCCGGAAGCGCCCTCCATTATTGCAGTGCCCTGCCGCGCACCCGGACATCAGTGGTAGGTTCGAGATGCAGATCACAGGCAGCAGGCCGGGCGTGAACGCGGGCAAGGCCGCTGCGAAGGGCATGTATTTGGCTGAAAGGATCGGACGATGGACTCGAACAACTCCCGGCTCGACACCGGACTGCTGCTGCTTCGTTTGGGCATCGGAGGCACCCTTGCCGCCCACGGCGCACAGAAACTCTTTGGCTGGTTCGGTGGGCACGGTCCCAAAGGAACCGGCCAGTTCTTTGAAAGCATCGGCTTCAATCCCGGCCATCCCAGCGCTGTGGCAGCAGGTGTGGGTGAGACAGCCGGCGGCGCTTTGCTGGCGCTGGGGCTTGCGACGCCGGCAGCCGGCGCTGCCGCGGCCAGCACCATGGCGGGGGCGGCTGCCATCCATAAGCCCCAGGGCTTCTTCAACACCGAGGGCGGACTGGAGTATCCGGCAATGCTGGGCCTGGCTTCCGCGGCACTGGGCGTCGCCGGTCCCGGCCGCTACTCGCTGGACCACCTGACCGGAAATGTGCTCAACAAGCCGTGGATGATGACGCTGGCCATGCTTGGCGGAGCGGCCGCCATTACGGCGGTGCTGCTGAACCGCCAATTGCCTGAGCCGGCTCCGGCGGACACGGCCGCCGGCGGCGCGGAGCCGGCGGACAGCGGTGAGGAAACGGAACAGGACGAAGCGCAGCTGACGGCCCACCCTTCGTAGGCTGCAGGAATACCTGCAGGGAATGGGGCATGCGCTGTTGGTGTTGCACCCCAATGTGAGCGACAACAGCGCAGCCCCCACCCTGTTCAGCCCCTTCGAGCTTAAGTCCCTCCGCCTGCGGAACCGGTTCGCCATGGCGCCGATGACCCGGGAGTTTTCGCCCGACGGGGTCCCCGGAGCCGACGTGGCCCGCTACTACGCACGCCGGGCTGCTGGCGGCGTGGGCCTGATCATTACCGAAGGAACCTACATCCGCGACGCCGCCGCCGGGCCCAGTCTGAGGGTGCCGCGGTTCTACGGTGAGCGCAGCCTCGAAGGCTGGCGCACCGTTGTCGACGCTGTCCACGCAGAGGGAGGCGCCATCATTCCCCAGCTGTGGCACACAGGCGCCGCCCGCGGCAGCCGCCCGAAGTTCAACCCGGACGTACTCTCCAGCAGCCCCTCCGGGCTGGACCTCTCCGGGCAGCCGCTGGGACGCGAGCTGACCACGGCGGATCTTGACGGCCTGATCGCGGATTTCACCCAGGCCGCCGTCGAGGCCAAGCGGGTGGGGTTCGACGGCGTCGAACTGCATGGTGCCCACGGTTACCTGCTGGACCAGTTCCTGTGGGAAAGGACGAACCTGCGCCGCGACGGTTTCGGCGGGTCCGCGGCGGCCCGGACCCGTTTCCCCGTGGAGGTGGTCAAAGCGATCCGGTCGGCGGTCGGTGAGGACTTCGCCATCGTCTACCGCTTCTCCCAGTGGAAGGGCGGACACTACGATGTCCGCCTGGCCAATACGCCGCAGGAACTGGAGGAGATCCTGCGGCTGCTGGTGGATGCCGGCGTCGACATACTGCACGCGTCCACCCGACGGTACTGGCTGCCGGCGTTCGAGGACGTCCAAGGCCCGGACGCGGTCCTGGGCCTGGCCGGATGGGCCCGAAAACTGACAGACGCGCCCACCATCACGGTTGGCTCCGTGGGACTGAGCAACGTGTTCCAGAACGCCTGGACGCCGGGTGCGTCCTCCGAGACGCGCGACATCGGGCCCCTGATTGAGCAGTTCGACCGCGGCGAGTTCGACCTGGTTGCCGTCGGCCGCGCGCTGCTGTCCGACCCGGAATGGGTGAACAAGACAGCGGCAGGCCGGACGCACGAACTGGTGCCCTTCAGCGTCAAGCACCGGGAGCGGCTGAGCTAGACACCGGTCCGCATCCTCATCGCGTCACAAAGAATCCGGTGAGTTGCGCTCAGGGGATCGCTGTGACTAGATAGTCACACTCCTTGATCCCGCTTACGGCCTTCCAGCCCGCCATCCGCGCGCATGAGCCGGAGCGCTTTCCCGCCAGCGGCACGACATCCTGTTGCCCTGCCCCAATGGCCGCGGTATCCGCACCTGCCCGGATGCCGCCTTGCCCTTTCGATTTTTTGTGACGCCGAAAACAGGAGATATTCGATGACCGCAACTACAGCTACCCAGGCACCCGCACAGAGCATCACGGAAGAAGAAATCTTCCGGGCCCATGAGGGCGGCAAGCTTTCAGTCCAAGGCTCGATGCCGCTGGACTCCATCCGCGCCCTGTCCATTGCCTACACCCCGGGCGTCGCCCAGGTCAGCCGCGCCATCGCAGCCGACCCTCAGATGGCCAGGACCCACACCTGGACCAACCGCCTGGTTGCCGTCGTCAGCGACGGGACCGCGGTCCTGGGCCTGGGCAACATCGGCGCCCGGGCCTCCCTGCCGGTGATGGAGGGCAAGTCCGCGCTGTTCAAGGCCTTCGGCGACCTTGACTCCATTCCGCTGGTCCTGGACACGACCGATGTCGACGAGATTATCGAAACCCTGGTCCGCCTGCGCCCCAGCTTCGGCGCGGTGAACCTGGAGGACATTTCCGCGCCGCGCTGCTTTGAGCTCGAACAGCGGCTGATCGAAGCGCTGGACTGCCCGGTGATGCATGATGACCAGCACGGCACCGCCGTCGTGCTGCTGGCGGCACTGCAGGGTGCGGCCGCCGTCGTCGGCAAGAACCTGCCGGAACTGCGCGTGGTGATCTCCGGCGCCGGAGCCGCCGGTGTCGCGTGCGCCAATATCCTGCTGGAGGCAGGCATCCCGGATGTGGTGGTGCTGGATTCCAAGGGCATCATCTCCGCGGACCGCACCGATCTGAACGGGATCAAGTCGGAGCTCGCACGGCGGACGAATCCGCGCGGGATCTCCGGCGGCGTCGCCGAAGCCCTGGACGGGGCGAACGTGTTCGTCGGCGTCTCCTCCGCGAAGCTGCCGGAGGAACTGCTGGCAAAGATGGCGCCGGAGGGCATTGTCTTCGCCCTGTCCAACCCGGACCCGGAAGTTCACCCGGAAACTGCAGCGCAGTATGCCGCCGTGGTGGCCACCGGACGCAGCGACTTCCCGAACCAGATCAACAACGTGCTGGCCTTCCCGGGGATCTTCCGCGGTGCGCTGGACAGCGGTGCCAAGCGGATCACACCGGCCATGAAGGTCGCCGCGGCGAATGCGATCTTCGCGCTGGTCAAGGACGAGGTCCGTGCCGACTACATCGTTCCGAGCCCGCTGGATCCGCGGGTCGCGCCTGCCGTGGCCGAGGCGGTCGGCGCCGCGTGGGAGGCCGGCACGGCGGAGTAACCCGAACAGCGCAGGGCCGACGTCGGACACCCGACGCCGGCCCTCTTGCTGCTGTTCCGTGTGCCCTATTCCTTGGGGCGCCTGCCGGGATTCACTCGGTACAGCAGGAGGCCGACGACGACGGCCCCCAGGACCGCGCCGAACAGCGCATGTCCGACGAAGCGCCCAACGAAAAGGCCGACGACGGCGCCCAGCACGGCTCCAACGAACAGCCCGCGTCTGTTGCGGCTGGCGCCGCCGGGCCTCCTGTTGCCGTTCACAGCTGCTCCGATCATGGAAATGGACAATTTCTCCGTCCGCACCCGTCCGGAGGATTCGCTTCCTGTTGGCCTGCGGAAGCAGCCAGGACATTTTGTATTGGTGCGAACAATGGTACGAAGGATACTGTCGACGGATGATGGGGAACCGTCAATGGTAGTTTAGGAACAGTTTTACGAGGTACAACCTACAGGCGGACGGAGGCGGCCCCATGACCAGCTCGGCTAGCACTCGCGGGACTCGAACACCAGGAACTTCTTCCATGATGGGGCTCGCCAGGGTTCTCGGTCGGCTGACCCCGCGCCAGATCAGCGACGAGGTTGCCCTGGCGCTGGAGGAGATGAAGCGCAAGGGTGTCCAGGCCGGCATTGCCGCGGGCTTCTTCGCCGTCGCGCTGGCTTTCATCGCCTTCCTGGCCGTCGCGCTGATCGTGGCGGCCATCATGGGTTTCGCCACGCTGATGTCGCCGTGGCTGGCAGCGCTGCTGGTCGCCGGCATCTTCCTGGTGATCGCGCTCATCGGGGCGCTGATCGGGCTGTCCCGGTTCAAGAAGGCCATGCCGCTGGTGCCGGAGAGCGCCATCCGCGGTGTGAAGTATGACATCGGCGTCCTGAAGGAAGGCCGCAGCTTCAACCCGGCCACGCTGGACGTGAAGAAGGAGAAACCCAAGCCGGAGGAGAAGAAGGCGGCCGAGCACAAGGAGCCGGCACCGTCCATCGGTGAACTGCAGAAGCGCTCCGAGCTGCGCCGCCTGCACCTGGCGGACGCCCGCGACGGCCTTGGCCGCAAGCTCGACGTCAGGACCCAGGCCAGCAGCTTGGTCCGTGACGCGAAGTCCGGCGCGGCCCATGCCGCCGACAGCATCAAGACCAGGTTCCCCTCCTCGCAGCGGGGCGGGGAGGCGGGCAGCGGTGATGCCGTGCAGACGCTGAAGGACCGCTGGGTTCCCCTGACCGTCCTGGCGATTTCCCTGGGCACCATCGCCGTTCTGCTCCGCAGGCTGCTGCAGAAATAGACCTGAAACAACCGTGAGACTGATCAACTCTGGGGCGCGTTCCGGCCGGGAACCACGGGAGCTGGACACATTCTGGACGGTTCCCAACCTGATAACGATCTTCCGGTTCCTGGGCGTACCGCTGTTCGTCTGGCTGATCGTCACGCGGGACTACCTGGCCGCCGTCGTCGTGCTTGCCGTGGTCGGTTCCACGGACTGGGTGGACGGCTATGTTGCCCGGCGCTTCAATCAGGTGTCGAAGATCGGCAAGTGGCTGGATCCGATGGCGGACCGCCTCATGCTGATCGTCGTCGCGGTGACCTTTGTGGCGTCCGGCATTGCGCCGCTGTGGCTGGTCCTGGCGATCGTCATCCCCGATGCGATCCTGCTGGTCAATTCACTGATCCTCTTCCATGGCAGCCCAGACCTGCCGGTCAGCGCGGTGGGCAAGGTGCGCACCGCCATCCTGCTGGTCGGCGCCCCGCTGCTGCTGCTGAGCCGGGTGGAGGGGTTCGACGGCGGCGGCGTGGAACTTGCTGCCAACATCATCCTGGCCATCGGCTGCGTCGGACACCTTGTGGCGTTCTGCGACTACATGGTGGCTTCCTATCGCAAGCATCGCCTCGAAAAAGGCGATGCCGGTGACCGGTAGCCCCGCCGTCCGGGAGGCTTGCCTGTGGTCTGGATAGCCGTCCTGTGCGCCCTGCTGGGTGCGTTCTTCCTGGCCATCGGCGCGCAGCGCCAGTCCAGCGCGGTCAAGGACAGCACCGGCGGGCTGGCCCTGAACACCAATGGCTTCCTGCGGCTGCTTCGCAGCCCCCGCTGGGTCCTGGGGCTTGTCCTGCTGGCGCTGGGCATGGGGCTGAATGTGGTGGCGCTGGCATCCGCGCCGCTGACGGTCGTCCAGCCCATCGGCGCCATTGCGCTGGTGATCACCACCATCGTCAATTCCAAGGACCAGGGGATCCGGCTCAACCGCATGACCATCGTGGCGATCACCGCCTGCGTATCGGGCAGTGCGCTGTTCGTGCTGCTCGCGGTCAACGTTACGCAGGAAACCCACGGTGTTTCCGCCGAAGACGAGCTGACGACGGTACTGCTGCTGGCCGTCGTCGTACTCATTTTCGGCACGCTGGCACTGTCCTTCAGGCACCGGCTCAACGCCTTCGCGTACATTCTGGGTGCCGGCATGCTCTTCGGCTTCGTGGCCGTGCTCACCCGGCTGATCACCATCCACCTCTTCGATCCCAATGGACGGTTCCTGGCCAACGTGCCCTGGTATTCGGTGATCGCCATCGCGGTAGCAGGCCTGCTCGGTTCCTGGTTCGTCCAGAGCGCTTATGCCAGCGGGCCTCCCGACCTGGTGGTCGCCGGACTGACGGTCATCGACCCGATCGTCGGCATCGCCATCGGCATTGTGATCCTGGAGGAACTGCGACCCGATGTGCAGGCCGTCATGGCGATATCCATGGGGATCGCATCTTTGGTTGCTATTGTGGGGGTCATTGCGCTGTCACGCCACCATCCGGATGTGATCCAGCGGCAGGATGAGGCACGACGGCGGCGCACAGCTTCCGTAGGCACCAAACCGAAAACTGACTAGGAGTTTCCTGCGTGACCGACCCGGCTGGCAAAAAACCACTGACCATCCTGATCGCTGCGGATACCTACCCGCCGGACGTCAATGGAGCGGCCCAGTTCGGCTACCGGCTGGCCAAGGGCATGACGGCCCGGGGCCACGATGTCCACGTCGTTGCCGCCCGAGTGGACAAGGGCGGGAGTTTCACCGAAATTCAGCCCGAGGCGCAGATCCACCGGCTGCGGTCCCACGCTGTTCCGACGCACGAGACCTGGCGGATCTGCTTCCCCTGGGAGATCAAGAAAGAACTCAGCCTGCTCTTCGACCATGTGCAGCCGGATGTGGTCCACGTCCAGTGCCACTACATGATCGGCGAACATACCCTCTACGAGGCGCTGAAGCGCGGTATCCGGGTCATTGCGACGAACCACTTCATGCCGGAGAACCTGAACCCGTTCCTGCCGTTCCCGGACTGGTTCCTGAAGATCGTCGCAAAGAACTCGTGGCGGGACATGGGCAAGGTGATGGGCAAGGCGGAGGTTGTGACCACCCCGACGCCCCTGGCGGCCAAGGCAATGTACGAGCATGCCTGCCTGCGCAGCGTGCTGCCGATCTCCAATGGCATCGATGCCGCAGCATACGAGCTCAAGCCGGGGGAGACCGTGGAGAAGCCGGAACACCCGACGGTGCTCTTCGCCGGCCGCCTGGCACAGGAGAAGAACATCGAGGTGCTGATCGATGCCATCGCCAAGACCCCCAAGGAGCTCAACGTCCACCTCGAGATCGCCGGCGGCGGCGAGGTCCGGCCGGCGCTTGAAGCCAGGGTCGCGGAACTGGGCGTGGGAGACCGGGTGAAGTTCCTGGGATTGATCAGCGACGAGGAACTGCGGCTGGCGTACCTGCGTGCCGCACTCTTCTGCATGCCCGGCACCGCGGAGCTGCAGTCCCTGGTGACCCTGGAGGCCATGTCCGCCTCCACACCGGTGGTGCTGGCCAACGCCATGGCGCTGCCGCACCTGGTCAAGGAGGGCCAGAACGGCTACCTGTTCACGCCGGGGGACAGCGACGAACTGGCGGAGAAGATCACCAAGGTGCTGTCCCTCCCTGCCGAAGAGCTCGCCCAGATGGGCAAGGTGAGCCGGGAGATGGTCAACAAGCACAGCATCAAGGCGACGCTGGATAACTTCGAAGCGCTGTACCGGGGCCAGACCCCGGACCTCGCCTAGGAAGACTCGCGGGTCTAACCGCCCATCCGTTCCCGGCGGGCACGGCGCGAGTCCTTGAACGCTGTGACCAGCAGCACTATGGACAGCCCCAGCAGGGCGATGCCGAACGGATTGGACAGCGCAGCGGAAATGCCGGCTGTCTCCTCGCCCAACAGCCTGGACATGGCCGATCCGCCGCTGCCCGGCGCATCCCCGAAGTCCGGCACCGTGAAGCCGAACAGGAAGCCGGCCGCATAGACGCCGAGCAGCAGGAACGAGGTCTTCAGCGGAGCGCCGTAGGGCCGGTAGCGCCCGGCATTGACAGTGATCAGGATCGCGGACCAGAGCAGCAGCAGGACCAGCACCGGCCCCAGCGTCAGGCCCAGGATCACGACCATCCAGCCGCCCGCACCGAAGAGGGCACGTCCCGCCACCACCCACAGCGGCAGCAGCAGCGCCATCGGAATGCTGACCCAGGACATGATGGCCTGGAATACGGAGGCCGGGCGTTCGATCTTGTAGGGGCGGGCTGCGGTGCTGCTCATGCCACCACTCTAGCTGCGGGCGCATGCACTGCTGCTGCGGCCGGGGCCAAAGCCTGTCGGAGTGTGAGATCGGCCCGATTGCCACTAAGATGGAAAAGCCGCCTGAAGCTGTCAGACGGCTCAGGGGGCGGTAGCTCAGCTGGTCAGAGCAGAGGACTCATAATCCTTTGGTCGTGGGTTCAAGCCCCACCCGCCCTACCCGAAAAGCCGCGTTGACAGGCGCATTGCGCCGCAGGAAACTGTTGCTAAGGAACCTCCTGGCGGGATTCCTGAGGTAGCATGAGGCGGCTCCGCCCCGACCGTTCACAGAAGCGGTCCTTGTCCTCGGAATCCCTCCCGGGGGTTCCTTACTGTCCGGCACCGGGGATTTCATCCAGGTCCAGGCGGTCTTCCCGGTAGCGGTCCACCAGATCCAGCTTGGAACGCGTCGGCCGCCCCGCTTCGGTGTACTTGCGCTTGACCCGGTCGAGGTACTCACGCGCCGTTCCGTAGGCGATGCCCGCCTTCCGGGCGGTGGCCTGCAGTGTGGCACCGGAGGCATAGATGCGCAGCACCAGTGCTTCCTGGGGCGAGAGCTGGGGCCGGTCCGGGCGGCGGTCGGTGCTGAAGACGAAGGCGAGTTCCGGACTGACCACCACGCCGCCGTCGGCCACGGTGCGGATGGCGTCCAGCAGTGCCGGCAGGTCATTGTCCTTGGTGATGTAGCCGGCAGCGCCGGCCTCGATCGTGGCGAGCACATGCTCACGGTCGCCGATGGTGGACACCACCAGGACAACGGCCCCGCTGCGCAGCAGCCGGGTCACATTCTCCGCCGGTAGGGTGCCGTCGCGCAGGTTCAGGTCCAGGAGTACGACGTCGACCCGGTCGCCGCCGGCCCGGCGCTCCAGGAACTCGGCTACGGTCGCCGCGGTGGACACGATGGCCACGTCGTCGATAGGGGCGAGCCAGGCGAGCATGCCCTGCAGCAGCATCTGATCGTCATCGATGGCCGCGACGTTGATTACCCTGGCCATTGCAGCTCCACTGTTGTTCCGTGGCCGGGGGAACTGTCGACGAAGGCCTGGCCCCCGACTTCCCGCATCCGCCCGATAATGGACTGCTGCAGGCCGAGGCCCTCGGTGGCCGTGGCGGGGTCGAAGCCCGTGCCGCGGTCGGTTATCGTGACGGTGATGCGGGCGCCGTTGCCGCCTTCGGCGCCGGCGCTGTTATCGTCGGCGCCGTTGTCGCTGTCGCCGCCTATGGCGGTGATCCAGGCCTGGTCCGTGCCGCTGTGCTTGAGGACGTTGTTCAATGCCTCGCGGGATGATTCGGCGATGGCGTGGACGACGGCGCTGGGCAGGCCCGCCGGCAGGTCCGCGACGTGCTGGTGGACCCGCAGGCCCAGCGCGGCCTGGTCCCGGCCGACGGTTGCCAGTTCACTCTGCAGCCGGTTGGCGTTGGACAGGCCTTCGGAGGAAATGATGCTGCGCAGGTATTCGGCGTCGGCGGCGCACCGCTGCCGGACCAGCGGATCGGAGGGGTCGACGCCGCGGGCAATCGCGCTGAGCGTCGACAGCACCGTGTCGTGGAGTATGCGGTACTGCCGGACGCGTTCCTCGCCCTTCGCGTTTTCCTGGTCGGATGCCTCGAGCATGGCGTCCAAGCCAGCTGCGGCGCGGGTACTGAGATCGGCCTGCCTGTCCAGATAGCGGGCGAAAAGCGCGGCCAGGAGAACGGCCAGCAGCATCGTTCCGGCGTTGGCCAGGGACGCGGCGAAGGCGAAGGCGGAAGCGGAGCCGCCTTCCATGAAGGTACGCACGGCACCCGGTGCCGCGGCCGCGAGCAGTGCCACCGCCGCTGCCCAGGCCTGCAGCCGGCCCAGGCCGAAGCCGATGGCGACGGCGGTACCCAGGGCGGGGGCGAGCGCGGCATTGGCCCAACCGGAAGCATCCAGCGGGTAGCAGGCCAGCGGAGCCAGGACCAGGGCGCCGCCGACGACGGCGGTATCCACCCAGACCGACCACCGGGGCAGCTCCATCCGGCTGAACAGCATCGTGGCCCAGATCAGGGACCAGACGGCCACCACTGCGTAGACGGATACCGCGAGTTCGAACTCGATGATGCCGATGTCCGCACCCAGCAGCATGGCAATCGGCCAGGGGAGCAGCTGCGCCAGGCGCAGGATCGCGACGGTCTTGGCTTTGAGGGCGCGTCCGCGGCGCCCGGCGGAGGCCAGTTCGACGGCGGCGCTCCGGTGGGCGGCTGCCGTCCGGGCAGTTGCCGTCTGGATATTCGCCGGGCCGGCTGCGGGCCGGGCTGAAGCGCTGCTGGAGGGAGCCGCGCCGCCGGCGGCCGATGGCTTTCCGGCGGATGGTTTTCCTGCGGATGGCTGCCCGGGGGAGCGGGGCTTCCCGGATCCGGCCGCAGCGGATTCCGGCACGCCGGCAGCGGCCAGGCCGGAAATATTGCCATCGGACGACGGCGGCAGGGTCCCCATGTCCAGCAGTTTGCCCTATGGAAGACGGACCGGCCAGTCCCCCAAAATGCCGACAGCAGAATTTCCTTCATGACAACGTATGCAATCGATAGCACGATGGAGGTAGCTCACAGCTGCAACTCAATCCTCATAAGGAGCACACGATGAAAGCCCTAAGCCGTTTCCCCGCACTGATCGGCACTGTCGGTGCCCTCGCCGCGCTGACGGCCTGTGGTGTTGGAGGGCCACCGGCCGGCTCCGGCGACGCCGGTCCGACGTCCACCGCAACGGTCACCAGCGACGACACCAGCAGTCCTGCCGGCGAAGCGACCGACTCGGCATCGCCCTCCGGCTCGCCGTCTGAGTCCCCCTCCGCCTCGCCAACAAGCACCAGCTCCGCCACCATCGGCCCGGACGGCACGGTGGCTTTGAGCGCCGGCCAGGAATTCAACCTCCGCGATTCCGGAGTCAGCATCACGATCCAGTGCAACGGCGGCGGTGAGATCGATGTGGAAGGCAGCGACAACGAGGTCGTGATCAGCGGCAATTGCCACAACATCGACATTGAGGGCATGAACAACACGGTGGACATCGAGCGCGCCGACGATGTGCGGATTGATGCCGACGGCAATACGGTTACGGTGCAGAACCTGCAGAAACTCAGGGTCGAGGGCAGCAGCAACTCGTTGATGCTCGGCACCGTGAACGAGGAAATCAGGCTCGATGGTTCTGCCAATTCCGTCACTTACCAGCAGGGCTCCCCGGAGACCCGGAACGAAGGCGGCAGCAACACGATCACCGGCGGCTGACGCCCGGCAGGAGCGCTCTGTGCGGCCACCCCTTGCAGGTTCCCCGCCTGCCTGGCCGTGCAGGGCCCGGTGAGGTCCCAGTTCCCCCGCTGGCCGCCTCCGCAATTGCACCCCGTGTTGTCACGCGCAACATGAGGTGCAATTGTGTGCTGCGGCTCGGGTGGCTGGGCCCTGCACCCGTCATCCCGACATGTGGCTTAGCCTGGCACGGGCAGCAGGATCGAGGGCCTTTTGTCCATGACGTAGGCAAGCGGATCAACGTATTCCCCATTGAGCCTGACTCCCCAATGCACGCAGGCGAAAGGGCAGTGCGCCTCGGTGCTGAGCGTCCCCACCGCCTGGCCCTCGCGCACGGTTTCCCCGACCGTGAGGGCTGACCTGACCGGTTCAAAACTGCTTCGCAGTCCACTGCCGTGGTCGATGGTGATGACTGGCCGGTCCACGACCCAGCCAACGAAGGAGACTGTGCCGTCGGCAGGGCTGAGGACCTGCTGGGCCGGGGCGGCCCGCAGATCGACGCCGCGGTGCCCGCTCGACCAAGGCTTAGGGGGCACCTCGAACTTCCGGCTGACCTCCGGCTTGGGCATGAGCGGCCACTCCGACGGCGGTACGAAGCCGGCGCCGGCACGGGTCCCGGCAAGGCCGGGGGAGGCACCCGAGGCGGGCAGCGCCGCCGTCGTTAGCAACGCCAGGATGAGCAGCAGCAGCGGCACAGCCCGGGTCCGGGTTGAGGATTGATCCTGAAGGGGCATGCTTCAAGCCTGGGCTGACGGGTTGCCGCGGACCATGGTGGGGAGTGCGGATGTGGATGCTGCGGACGCTCCGGGCGCCTGTGCAGGACAGGTGGCGGCAGCGGAGAATACCTGCGGAGAACCCAGGCGGAAAGCCCCTGCCTGGGGTGTTGCAGCGCGGCCGCCGGAGCTGCGCGGTGGTCCGGGCCGGTCCCGTCCCTGTAGTACACTGGACCAAGCAGTCGTCTGTGTCCATGGCGCGTGTCCGGGCGGCCCTTGGGGCCGCAGCGGCGGTGCTGCGGGCTTCGGCTGACTACGCGTGTCCGAAACCCAACCATTGTCCCGCAGGGATCGTGGGTGGAGTGTGTCCCACGCGGTCCGGCTCCGGCCGGTCACGGGACGCATGCTTCGCGGAGATCCTCCAAACAGGATCTTCCAAGGAGCTCTCGGGCACCAGGGGCACCGCCTGATCCGGGCGGACGCCGACAACCGTCTATTGGCAGACGCCCGGGCCGCAGCGCCCGTGTGATCCTGCCGGAAGGAATACGACATGCCAGTCGTTACCATGCGCCAACTGCTCGACAGCGGCGTCCACTTCGGTCACCAGACCCGCCGTTGGAACCCGAAGATGAAGCGCTTCATCTTCACCGAGCGCAACGGCATCTACATCATTGACCTGCAGCAGTCGCTGTCCTACATCGACCGCGCCTACGAATTCATCAAGGCCACTGTTGCCCACGGCGGCACCGTGCTCTTCGTGGGTACCAAGAAGCAGGCCCAGGAAGCCATCGCCGAGCAGGCCACCCGCGTGGGCCAGCCGTACGTCAACCAGCGCTGGTTGGGCGGCATGCTCACCAACTTCACCACCGTTGCCAAGCGCATCCAGCGCCTCAAGGAGCTCGAGGAGATCAACTTCGAGGATGTTGCCGGTTCCGGCCGCACCAAGAAGGAACTGCTCATCCTGCAGCGCGAGAAGGACAAGCTGGAGAAGACCCTGGGCGGTATCCGCAACCTGACCAAGACTCCGTCCCTGATCTGGATCGTCGACACCAAGAAGGAACACCTCGCCGTCGACGAGGCCCAGAAGCTGGGCATCCCGGTCGTTGCCATCCTGGACACCAACTGTGATCCGGACGAGGTCGACTTCCCGATCCCGGGCAACGACGACGCTATCCGCTCCGTCAACCTGCTGACCCGCGTTGTCGCCGACGCCGTCGCAGAGGGACTGATCGCCCGCACCAACCGCGCCGCCGGCGGTACCCAGGAGGGCACCTCCGCCGAGCCGCTCGCGGAGTGGGAGCGCGAGCTCCTCGAAGGCTCCGCTGCCGAATCCAAGGCAGCAGGGGAAGCAGCAGAAGCTCCGGCCGCTGAGGCTCCGGCCACTGAGGCACCGGCCGCCGACGCTGCAGACGCCGACAAGTAAATCTGAACTTCCTGCACGGTGAACAGGTCGCCGTGCGGGTCACCGGCAGGCCGGCTGGACACCGTCGAAGAGGGATGCCAGCGAAAGAAAGAAA